>CALEIL010000354.1 GCA_937876435.1 uncultured Bacteroidota bacterium | reverse complement strand
GACCATCAACCAAACGCGCGAAGCGCACAAACCGGCGAAGCCGACAAACTCATGGAACGCTCCGCGGACCATGATCCAACTGGATGGGGCGCAGAGCGCCCCATCTCGCTTAAATCGATTTCAACTGTTCCCGATGCTCGTATACCTTCACGATGGCATTGTATATATTGTCCATTTCTTCGCGTTCCGCCAACAATGGGCCAGAACCGGCAAATGAGACCATCGTTTCCTGGATGATCCGGTCACAATTCGTAAGATCGAGACTCTCCTTGTATTCTTTCAGCCTGGCCGGTGAATACATGGTTTTGTAACTCTTCAGACCCAAAATGTGATCCACCCACGGCTCGCGGTGCAGGGCGTACGTGATATACGATCCCAATCCAACACCTTCCGCGCGGATGGCTTTCAGAAATACGCTGCGGTCCACCCCCCATTCTTCCTTGTTGTACGTCATTCCAAAATGGTAGTACGCGCTGCTCTCGGTTCCCTCGTAATACCTCTGAGGCATCAGGGGAGCAAAATCCTTCAATTTGGACCGAAGGTAATTGGCGTTGTCATTGCGTTTTTCGAAACGTTCCTTTACGCCGGGCAACTGACCAATGAGCAAGGCCGCCTCCAATTCGTTCATCCGGTATTTGGGACCGATGGTCTCAAACTTACCCCGCCGGGAAGCACCCCGGTTTTGGACGGTATAGCATTTGTCCATCAATTCCTCATCGTCGCCCACCACGGCACCGCCTTCTCCGCAGGAAATCGATTTACTGGCCTGAAAACTGAAGCATCCAAGATCCCCGATGGTCCCCAGACCTTTACCCTGGTATCGCGCCAGCGGAGCCTGACACGCATCTTCGATCACGGTCAGATTGTGCTTTTTCGCGATTTTCATAATCCTCTCCATATCGCTCGCCACGCCAAATATGTGGACGGGCATGATGGCTTTGGTGTTGGGGGTGATCTTGCGCTCCACGTCGTCGGGATCCAACTGGTACGTGTCCGGCTCCACATCAGCCAGCACCGGAAGCGCGTGGCAACCCAGTATGGAAGCCATCGTTCCAAAATCGGTATAGGGAGAAGTAATGACTTCATCGCCGGGTCCGATCTCCAACGCATACACGCAGGTGCTCAGAGCCTGGGTTCCGGAACCGGTACCCACGCAGTAATTGGACCCGATCAGAGAAGCAAAGGATTTTTCAAAGTCCGGGGTCACGGCACCCCCCTGGATCCGGCTCCATACCCGGCTGCGGGCGGTCTCGGTCAGACTCTCGACCATTTTTTCGTCGACGTGCGGCCATTTAGGCCCTATGCTACCCGATTCCCGGACCGGTGTGCCGCCCAGGATGGCGAGCTTATCCCCACTCCGGTTTAGGATCTCCAGTCTGGAAGCAGACGATGCCAGGGGCACCCCTATCGCTGCTCCTACGGTCGCGGTACTCACTGAACCTATAAATTTCCGCCTGCTAAATCTCTTTCTGTCATTCATATCAAATTTATTTTATTGAGTTTTCTCCTTTCTTCACCCCGACCCCGATCTATCGTACGCCGGACCGAATCTTCCCCAATAGGATTCCAGGAGTGCCCTCGCCGGGCCAATTTAAAATATCTTTACACTATTGAACCTTCTTTCCGGTTAAAAATTATTGCCAACCCGGATTCTGCTGCAAAGCAGGGTTCAGTTCCAACTGGTTCTTGGGGATGGCGTTCAGGTAATCCCGTTCCACCTTGAATCCATATCCGCCCGGGAGACTCTCCCGGTACGGATCCAGGAAGCCCTGGTCATCCACAGGATAGGGATTTTCATCTACCTGGGCAGCCCTGAAACCGCGAGGGCGTTTACCCACCAGCAATTCGTCCGCTGCAGCCCATCGCATGATGTCATCGAAACGGAAGCCTTCCAGAGCCAGTTCGACCCGTCTTTCCCTCCTGATTTCATTGATCAAAGGGGACAAATCCGGAAAATTCCATTCAGGATCCTCGACGATTTCTCCGATGACCAACGGAGGCATCCCTACGCGTTCGCGCAATTTGTTGATCGATTTGTCGAGATCAGCCTGCGTTATATTGCCCAGTTCCGCTTTCGCTTCCGCAAAATTCAACAGCACCTCCCCGTATCGGTAAATGATCTCGGGGGTTTCTTCGTACTGCGGAACCTGATATATCTCCCTGGTATCGTATCCCTTTCTCACGACATAGCCTCCGGGTGAATTTTGCTCAATCCCGCGATTGAGAATATCGTAAAGCGCATCGTAATTGGTAACCTCGCCCGCTGAAGTAGTCACCCAGGGGTACCCCGGTACACCGATCGTCTGATAAAACCGTGGATCCCGGTCCTGCGCTTCAGCGGTCAACGTCTGATGACCCTGAAACAAAGGACTGACCGAAATCGGCTGACCGTCTTCGCTCAAGTAATAATCCGCGAGTTCCTTGGTGATGGAATGTTCATTGGGGGTCCGGCCCCGGAAGTTCACTTCGGTCCGGAACGAAGATTCTCCTTTCCCCAGCTCGTTGTCAAATTTTTTCCAAAAAAGCACCTCAGAATTCCCGCTGTAATCTCTCTGGGTGGAGAATAAATTGTAGTAATCGACTTCCGGCGAACCCGTAGAATACAATTCGTATAGACCGGATTCCATCACTTTGGAAGCGGCTTCCGCGGCTTTCGTAAAATATTTCTCAGGCTGAGCGTTAGCTACCGCAAACGGCCCACCCGCGTGGTATTTTTCCCAGGAACCTTCGTACAGCGCTACCCGGCTTTGAATCAGGAGAGCCATCCATTTGTTGATCCGGGAAACGCCATCGGTTTTAGCCTCCTGCAGGTACAACGCTGCCGTGTCCAGATCCGCTATGATCTTGTCCGCTATAAAATTGCGGGGATCCCGCTCGTCGTACAATGCTTCGGATTCTGTACCCGGTACGGATGAAAACCATTGGATATCGCCCCAGTTTTGCAGAAGACCATAGTAGGTGATGGCTCTGAAAAAGTGAGCTTCCCCGAGGTATTGTTTGTATTCATCCAGCGCGTGGTTTTCTTTGACGCTGTGATAATTGTCAAAAAAGTAGTTGACGCTCCGTATTCTGGAAAAGCTGATTCCTCCCGCACCATCCAGGGTCCGGGTTCCCGCGAGGATCGCATTGAAATTCTTGGTCACCGCGTTATCCGAATCGTAGTCCAGTCCATAACTGGGTACGGTAGGAAAAGAGGCATTGTTGTAAAACTGATTCATGTAGGTCGCCAGATCCTCCGGAGTTTTGAAGTAATCGGATTGCCCTACCTTATCCAATGGCCGTCTGTCCAGAAAGTCTTCCTCGCAACTGAAAAACATCAGGACTGAAGCAAAAAACAATATTATATTATAGTATTTCATGTCTCTTTATTTTAGAATGTGATATTCAAACCTGCCGTCACCGTTGCTGCCATGGGGTAGATGTACCCATTGGTATTGTAACTGACTTCCCCTACGACGGTTTGTTCAGGATCCACCGTTTTGGGCAATGATTTCAATGTGATCAGATTGCCACCAGACACAAAGACCCGGGCGTTTTTGACCGGTAATTTCTGGTACAGACTTTCGGGGACCGTGTAGCCAAACTGGATATTCCGCAATCTCAGGTACGCCGCATTGAGCACGTATTTGGACTGAGGTTTCCTGTTTTTGAGGGTTTCATTACTGAAATATGGCTTTGGAAAATAGGCATCGGTGTTGGGTCCCAGGAGATTGGTCTCATCGGCCGGGCGCCAGTAATCCAGCACGGGCGCATCGACGAAGACCGCTGAGTTGGCCCAGGAATTGGTCAGACCCCAGAACGCGTTCACCCCAAATGCCGGGAGATAATCCTGCTTCAGGTTCCCGGACCAGTTCATGTTGAAGTCAAAATTTTTCCATTGAAAACCACCGGAGATCCCCACGTTGAATCGCGGAGTCGAATTTCCGATGACCTTGAGGTCGCCATGATCGGCGAGCGTCCTGTTCCCTTCTGTAATTTTTCCATCGCCGTTGATATCGACGTATTTCATATCGCCGGGACCCCAGTTGGGATAAATTTCGGTCTGATCGGCCATGTTCTCTCCTTCGGTCTGGATGAGTCCATCGGTCTCAAATCCCCAGATCTCTCCAAAATCTTTTCCGTTGTACCAGTTGTCGATGAATCCGTTTTCATTTCTATAGTTGAGAATCTTCGACCGGTAGTCCCCCACGCTGAGCTGCACATCGTAGGAAAAATCGCTGTTGATCACCTCCTGCCATCCGACGATGAGTTCAAATCCCCTGGTGGATAAGGAAGCGTTGTTGGCCGTAGGCGTGCCGGTTCCCAGGGTATAGGGCAACGTTTCCTGCGGTCCAAACATGTCGGTGGTTTTCCGGCTGTACATATCAAAAGTCACGCTGAGCTGGTTGTTCAGCAGTCCCGCGTCAAAACCAAAATTGGCCATCGTGATGGTTTCCCAGGTCAGATTTTCGCTCAGTATTCCGGGTGTAAGCGCGTAAGGAGGCCTGGAACTTCCGATGATCCAGGGACTCTCGGCGTTCACGTTGATCGTCGGAATATAGAGATAATTGGCCACGTTCTGATTTCCCAGGGATCCGTACGATGCCCGCAATTTGAAGTGATTGATCACCGGTTCGAGCGGTACCCAGAAATTTTCCCGGGAAAGCTGGTATCCGACGGAAGCCGATGGGAAAAATCCCCAACGGGAATCCGGATCAAACCGGGAAGAACCGTTGTACCGGGCGCTGACTTCGAGAAGGTATTTTTCCTGGAAATTGTAATTCAACCGGCCGAAATAGCCCTGAGTGGCCCAGTCGTACCGGCTGTCGGTCAGGGTAGAGGTTCCGAGCGCGGTGCTGATCGAAGGCACAGACTCGGTGATCAGATTTTCTTTCCGTCCATACAGTGATTTGTAAGACTGCTCTTCCTGCTCGTACCCTACCAGCAATTTAAGGAAATGGTTACTCAACTGTTTTTCGTACGAGGTGACCACGTTAAATAAGGTATACGGTGAATGAGCCAGGGTGGACTCAAACGCGCTGGCGGGTTTCCCAATGTTCCCCAGGGTTCCGTTGCCCAAAGCCACCCAGACAGGCAGGGACACGACGTCCCGGTTGGTCTCGGTAATGTTGTAGTTATAGGAAATATTCGTTCTCCACCCTTCCGCCAGCTCCAGTTGGGTGCCGAGCGTAACCAACAGGTCATTTTCGAAGGTTTTGTCCCGGCCTGAACTCTCCAGATACCGGACGAGCGGATTGGCTTCGCTGCCATCCGGGTTGTAGTGAGGCTGGATCGGACCAAAGGAATAAAGGCTGTTTCCGATGTAGCGCCGTTCGACCGTGGTGATCCCTATCGGATAATCCGTAAAGGTATTCGCGTATTTGGCGCTGATATTGAACGAAAGCCAATCGGTGGCTTCCGTGTTGAGATTGGCCATCAGGTCGTACCGCTTGTAGTCGTCATACCCGAAGCCATAAAAACCATCCTGGTCAAAATATCCCAGCGAAACGTAATATTGGCTTCGCTCGCTACCCCCGCTGATGGCTACGTTGTGCCGCTGATCAAATTTATGATCCTTGAACAACAGGTGAGGCCAATCGTAGTTGGCGTTCCCGATCCGCCGGCCTGTGAACACGGAAGTGGTCGGATTCTCCGGATCGTATTCGGTCAGGTAGGTGCCGTTGATGAATCCTCTGATCCGTTCCATTTGTTCTTCCGGATACTGGGGAGGAGTTCCTGCGTTGACCGCTGCCTGATTGTATACCGTGGCAAAAATCAGGGAATTTTCCATGTGGGGAATTCCGATCGATTTACCAAAGATCATGTTATTATTGTACTGGATCTGGACCTTTTCGCTTTTGGTCCCTTTTTTGGTGGTGATCAATATCACGCCAAAGGGTGCCCTGGAGCCGTAGATCGCGGATGAAGAGGCGTCTTTCAGCACGGAAATATCCTCGATCGTTCCCGGATCGATGTTGTTGATATCCATTTCGACTCCGTCGACCAGGATGAGCGGCGCGCTGTTTCCACTGACGGAACCCACGCCCCGGATATTGAAGGTGAGCGCTGCCCCTGGTTCGGAACCGTACGCTCCCAGATTGATATTGAGGTTGGGTGAAACCCCCCGCAGAACCTCACCCAGATTGGGCAATGGTTTGTTTTCGAGCATTTCTCTGGAAATCGTGGCCACCGAACCGGTCAGGTTGGCTTTTTTCTGGGTTCCGTACCCCACGACGACCACTTCGTCCAGCAATTGTGAATCCGATTCCATGACGATCGACAGGTTAGTCTGACCGGCCACTGATACCTCTTGAGTAACGTACCCGATATAGGATATTACTAAAAGAGCGTTCTCGTCGATATCGTTCAGCACAAAATGTCCGTCCAGATCCGTGGAGGTTCCCTGATTGGTTCCTTTCACCTGGATATTGACCCCGATCAGGGGTTCGCCGTTTGAATCGGTCACCCGGCCTTCCACGTTAAACGCAAAGGGTTCGATGGCCCGGATCAGGGAACGTTCCCTCAAGACGGGAGTGGCTCTGACCTCCCTTTTCGCCGGAGCCGCGTTGGCTTTTTCGCCCTCGCTGATCAACCCATCCAGGTGCCGGGACATTTCGCGAAGGGATTCGATCCCTTCCGTATCGGCCTTGTAAATGATGACGTACTGGCTTTGAATAATCCGGTATTTGAGATTCGTTTCCCGAAGAACGTATTCCACGGCTTTCTCCACTGAATGACTTTCTCTGAATGATTCATCGACCATGATCCCTTCCACCAGGTTGAGATCAAAGGTAAAAAACACCTCAAACCTGACGCTGATCTCTTTGATCGCCTCGACGAAAGTGACTTCATCCTTCGACAGATCGGTCGGATGGTTGTGAGGATACTCTGCCCGGATCTGTGTGACCAGGAACATTCCTGCCAACAGCAAGAGCAATGCTCTTCCCGGGTTTGTAGATAAGTGTTTCATATTGATAAATTTAGTTTTTAATACTTCCTATGTTCTTTTCAGTGACATCCCTCGTGGTCTGCCTCTTATTTTACGTACAATTCATTCTCTCGCTCTTCAAACTTCACCCCCAGGGCCAGCTCCAGAGCTTCTTTTGCGATAGCCCAGTCTTCGTATGGAATCCCGGTAAACATCCGGCGGTTCAGCAGATCGGTGTCCGTGCTGATCAGTTTTTTCCCGTATTGATCCTCGATTTCCTCAAACATTTCCTGCACGGTCACGTCCTCGAAACGAAGGGTGCCTTCCAGCCAGGGAGCTGTTTCTGTCAGCGTTCCCACGGTCGTTTTCTCGAGTTTCTTCACCACGGAGGAGTACCGCACCACTTCTCCGGGCTCCATGGACAGCGCTGCTTCTTCGGACAACTTCAGATCGAGTTCGATCTTTCCGGCTTCCAGGGTCACGTTGGTCTGATGCCGCCTGGCGGACACATTGAAGGTCGTTCCGAGGACGCGAACCTTCAGATCGTTGGTTTCGACCGTAAAGGCTGCGTTCTCATCGGTATGAACCACGTCAAAGAAGGCTTCCCCCTCCAGCCTGACGTACCGCTCTCCGGATTTTTCCCATTCGGGAGCCCAGGTGAGCATAGAATTGGCGTTGAGCGTTACCGTACTGCCGTCATCCAGGGTAATTTTCTGAGTCTCTCCATAAGCCGTATGGAAGACCTGAACTTTGGGCGACAGGAAGGTGTAAAAAGCCAGCCCCGCCACGATCAGGATCACCACGGAAGCCGCCGAATACCACAACCGTTTGTAATTATTTTCACCGAAAGGCAGGGAAATCAATTTGGCCGGGCGCTCCCCCGGGATCCCCTTTTTTAGCTGGATCTTGAAGTCGGACCATTCGAGGGGTTTGGCTTCCGCCTCCCATTCATTGTCGGACCACAACAACTCCATGTACTTCCTGAGCAAAGCATCATTATTATCGTCGGATACCCATTCCATCAAATCCCGGAAATCCTCTTCTCCTATGGTTTGATTTAGAAATTGCCGGTACAGCTCAAAATATCGTTCTCTACTCACCAGGTTTATGTTATTGACTCAAAACTGACACCAAGTCGGAAAAAAGTAAAAACAGGACTAAGCGATTTTGAGATTTTAATTAATATATTCGTAATATTGGCAGTGAAAAGCGTGAAAGATGTCGGAAAACTCTCAACCATCCGGAAAAATATCTGGCTTTGAACAACAGATCTCGATACTCTACGAAGAGTATAAGGATCAGGTTTTTGGGTTTGCGTACAAGAACCTGAAATCCACCGATCGCTCGCACGACATCGTGCAGGAGGTATTCACCGTGTTGTGTCAGAAGGACCTGGCTGAGATCAGAAATATGCGTTCGTACATTTTTCAGATCACGCAGCACAAGGTGGTGGATCAGCTCCGTACCATCGCGCGGAACCGGCAGCTCCAGCAGGAAATGTGGGAGCACATCGCCACATCGCAGAAGGCGGTCGATCAGGCCCTCATCGAAAAGGAGTATCTGGATTGCCTTGAAAGAGCCAAATCCCTCCTGACCAACCAACAGTTGATGATATTTGAAATGAGCCGCAAGGAAGGCTTGTCCCACCGAAAAATTGCCGAAAAACTAAACCTGTCCCCCAATACGGTCAAGAACCATATGGTTTCCGCGTTGAAGACCCTCCGGGAATACCTCCAGATCAATTCCGACGTGGTGATATCCATGTTCCTGTTTTTGTTTTTTTGGTGAAGGACCGTACGGGTGTGTGTTGGGGTGTGGGTGTGGGTTTGTGTAGCTCTTGCTTGGAGGTCTGCGTATATTCTGATGATTCGGAATTTGTGTATGGGAAGCCCAGTCCCTACTCCTGGTCCCTGGTCCCTACCCCCGCTCTCTTCTCTCATTTTCGCTCTCCTCATTGGGGGCTCCAGCTTTCGCCGCGGTAATAGCATTACTTCCTAAGACTTTTACAAACCAGGCCTCTCTCCAGATGGTCATGAGGTAAACACAGTAATCTCTGCCTCCCACAACCAACGTGCAAAGCACACAAACCGGCGTAACCGACAAAGTCATGGGATGCTCCGTACGGGTTTGAGTTTGGGTGTGGGTGTGGGTTTGGGTTTGAGTAGCTCTTGCCTGGAGGTTTGCGTATATTCTGATGATTCAGAACTTGTTCATGGGAGGCCGAGTCCCTACTCCCTAGTGTGCGGAAATTTAAGTAGCTATCAATGTTTTTTAAAATATTTTTTGACAGATCAAGGCGCGACGACCGCGGTATAGCCGGGGTTATATAACGGAGGAGCAACGATGAGATGTCAAAAAAGATGAAGAAAAACATGATATGTATTTAGATTTTCGTGCACTAGTCCCTGATCCCCAGTCCCTGAATGTTCCACTTCTCCCTCGCCGGTTCCTTTATGATCACCTCAGCTTCCGGCAAGCCTTGCGCAGACATATTTTTCGCATCCCAATGAATCCGGGCACCTCCCAGCCGCAGGGACAAAACCCCCAGCAAGGTTAATTCGGTCAACTGACTGCCGTAATCCAGATTGGCGGAGGACTCCCCTCCGTTTTTGATCGCGTCCACCCAATCCCGGTGGTGACCTTTGGAGCGGGGGATCCGCTCGGGCGGAGCCTGGTAACTCTTACGGAGGGATTCCGGGAAAATTTGGGGTTCCCGATTTCCTCCTTCGGTGATAATAATACCTTTATCGCCCACGTACATCGCGCTCCTTCCCGCAAATTTAAAATCGGGGGGTAATAGTGGATGCAGGGCGGGCTTCAATCCACCCGAATACCAATGCAACCGGATAGCTGCCTGACCGTTTTTTTCGGGAAAATCGTAGGTTCCGGATTCACCATAGGGTGTGATTTCGTTGTTGCTTTGTCCGGCCGGATGAATCTGAATCTCAGAAGGGGTCGTCAGATCAAAAGCCCAGAATGGAAGATCCATGTCGTGGCAGCCAAAATCACCGAGCGCCCCACATCCGTACACCCAAAAATCCCGCCAGGTCACTGGTGAGAACAATTCGTTGTATGGTCTGTACGGTGCCGGGCCCAGCCATTCCTCCCAGTCAAAACCATATGGGAGCGGACTGCTTTCATTGGGAAGTCCCGTGATCCCTGCGTTCCAACGGCTCGCGGGCACCCAGGTGTGGATTTCCCGCACCGTACCGATGGCTCCGTCCTGTAAATATTCCACGGTCGATCTCATCCCATCCATACTGTGCCCTACATTTCCCATTTGAGTAGCCAATCCGGTTTCGCGAACCACCTCGCGGACCATTCTGGTTTCCCAGATATTGTGCGCCATTGGTTTTTCGCAATAAACATGCAGGCCGGCTTTCAGGGCTGCGATCGTAATAAAAGCATGGGTGTGATCGGGTGTGGCGCACAAAACCGCGTCCACGTCTGATTTATTTTCCATCATCTCCTGAAAACGGGTGTACTGCTGTACTTTTTTATTTTCACCCTTTTCCCGATAGTGATCCTCGATCATCTGACTTACTGGTTCCCTGCCTGCGATCGATTTGTAATAAAATCGATTGAGGTCCCAATATCGCCCCGGATCTGTAACGGACACGATCTGGACATCGTCGAGCTTGAGCAGGTTTTTGACGTTCTGTTGCCCCTGACCTCCTGCTCCTACGATTCCCACGTTGACCTTGTCACTCGGGGGAATATATCCCTTTCCACCCAAAACATTCCTGGGCAATATCATAAATCCAGAGGCTCCTACTGCTACTGTTTTGGTGAAATGGCGGCGTGATGACTTCATTACTATAGGTTTGGTTTTTTAAAATCTGTCTTGAGAATTTTTTCAACCGCGTAATATAGTAACAATTAATCAAAATAGTACAGACGCACGGCCACGCGGCTCTATCTGCACCAAATCCCAGCCTGCCCATCATTCCAATATCTGAGCAGAATGATCTTTGGTTTTGACGTTGTCGATTATTTTCTCGATCCTACGGTCTTCGTCGATCAAAAATGTCGTGCGTTTGATGCCGTCGAACAACTTACCCATAAATTTTTTTTCGCCCCACACACCGTAATCTCCGATGATCTCTTTTTCGGTATCCGCAATCAGCGGGAATGGCAGGTCGTATTTTTGTTCAAATTTTTTGTGCCTGGCAGCAGAATCAGCGCTCACTCCCACCACCGCATAATTTTTGGCCTGTAAGGCGGCATAGTTATCCCGGAGGTTGCAAGCCTGGTTGGTACATCCAGGGGTATCGTCCTTCGGATAAAAATACAAGGCAATTTTTTGTCCTTCAAAATCCTCCATAGAAATGGGGTGGCCATTTTGATCAATCCCTTCAAATCGGGGAGCAAGATCCCCTGCTTTTAATTGAGTCATATTTAAAATTATTTTATATTACACTAATGTTTAAACCATTCATTTGTTTATGAAGAAAAATAGATTTTTGATCCTGAATATTTTGATCTACCTGACCGGTGTCTGTACTTTAAACGCCCAAATGGCTCCCAGAACATACGAAGCGCTATACGCCCCGGAAGGTGTCAGAATCGATGGAGAAGTGGACTCCATATGGCAAATTGCCTCGTGGAGTGAGGATTTTATGGATATCCTGGGACCCGAACAAAAGACGCCATCGATGCAAACCCGGATGAAAATGTTGTGGAACGATGAAGCATTGTTCATCCTGGCCTGGCTGGAAGAGGAACATATCTGGGCTTATCTGGATGAGCGGGATGCTATCATTTTCAGGGACAATGATTTTGAGGTGTTCGTGAAACCTGACCCCAAAACCGATCATTATTTTGAATACGAAATCAATGCCAAAGGGGCCATCATGGATTTGTTGATGACGAAGCCATACAGTGAAAATGGATCGGCATTGCTCACCTGGGATTCCAGATCGGCACGACACGCTGTTCATCTCGATGGCACGCTCAACGATCCGGGTGATGTGGACAATGGTTGGTGGGTGGAAATCAAAATCCCATACAGGGATATCGAGCATCATGGGGCTGATATCCGTCCCAGGGATGGGCATTCCTGGCGGATCAATTTTTCCAGGGTTCAGTGGCAAACCGATGTGATCGATGGAAAGTACGTGAAGAAAAAAGATGAAAAGGGACAGAATCTCCGCGAAGACAATTGGGTATGGACACCCCAGCATGCTGTCAATATGCACATTCCAAGGCACTACGGGAATGTCCTGTTTATCAGAAAATGACAAAAAATTCAAAATTATGGACAAAAGAGAATTTTTACGACTTAGTGGAGCAGGAGGGCTGGCATCTTTGCTGACTCCCGGATTGGGAAAACCCAAAGCGGAAGGCATTAAAAAGTCTTTCTTCAGGCCTGGCTTTTATATGTGGACCAATCCCGATTCCAAAGAATCCCTCCGGGAAATTACTGCCCGGTACAAAAAACTGTCCGCCCATGGAATAAGGGGCATTATGTATGAAAGCGATAGTGCAAATCATTTCAAGGCTGCCAAGGACCGGGGAATGCAGGCCCATCGTTGGATGTGGACGATGAACAGGGGAGAAAAGTCTCTGCTCGAATCTCATCCGGAATGGTACGCCGTGAATCGAAATGGGGTGTCGTGCGCTGAACACCCGCCATACGTCGGATATTACCGTTGGCTCTGTCCTACCAAAATCCAGGTGAAGGAGTATCTCCTCGAACGCAGTACAGAAATTCTGGATCTGGATTACGTCGATGGTATCCATCTGGATTACGTGAGGTACTGCGATGTGATCCTGGCGGTCAATCTGTGGAAAAAATACGGGATCACCCAACAGCAGGAATTGCCGGAATATGATTTTTGTTATTGTAATGATTGCCGCAGAGCGTATGAGCAATCGTGGGGAAAGGACCCGCTGGATCTGGACTATCCGGGGCAGATCGATTCCTGGCGGATGTTCCGATACAACCAGATTACCCATATCGTCGAATCCATTTCAAAACTGGCTCACGACAATGACAAGCCCATTTCGGCTGCTGTATTTCCTACCCCTGAGATCGCCCGCCGGCTGGTAAGACAGGACTGGACCAATTGGTCTCTGGATGCGGTATTTCCCATGATATATCACGGATTTTATCAGGAACCACCCGAGTGGATAGGTCTGGCGGCCACAGATGGACTCAGGGTGTTAAATGGAAAATTCCCGATGTACGCCGGGATCTTTTTACCCGATTTCAACAATATTTCCGAGATCGAAGCCGGAATCCAATCTGCGTTGGAGGCAGGCGTCAGAGGAATATCCATATTTGGCAGGATCGGGGATCCCTTGCTCGCTTTAATCGATCGCTACAAGGATCGGTTCGATGAATAAAATACCGGCTTTTGATGGAACACTCAGACCCTGGAGTGGTATTGAAATTTCAGGTCATCTGGTGGATATCAATTAATTCACCGCAGATTCGCTGGTTTCCCCGAGGACGTTCCTACCATCATCGCAATCTCCTGGGCAGCTCTTCTTCCGGTTTCTGCTCCTCCATTCATAAATCCCTGGTACAGCGAACTGCAATGTTCACCGGCAAAAAGAAAACTGTCGCGTATTGGTGTGATTTCAGATCCTGAAATGCTATCCCATTGGCCGGTCTTATAGCACGAATAAGAGGCCTGACTAAAAGGGTTTCCGGTCCACGTGATGACTTCGTGATCATTCAGAAAATTTTTGGAAAAACCAGCGTAAATATTATCGAGCCTTGAAATGTATTGATTCAGATGGTCCGGATCGAGTTTTCCGTGCGAATTGGTTTTGGTGGTGTGGGCGGCTAAACGGAGGGATTGTCCACCTCCCAGAAATACCGTAAATCCCGCTTTGCCCTCGTTGTTGCCCTGCATATGGGTATTGTCCCAACCCGTGTGAATATCGTTGTCGTAGGTATATCCCCGGGTTGGTCTGGCCCCCATCCTCCAAATTCGCTGGCCCATCCCGAGCAGTAATTTATTGTTTTGTCCGTATCCCAATTCATTGATGCACGACAATTTTACAGGATCAATCTCCCCGATTTTGAGTTCGATATTGCGCAAAACGGTAAAGGGTATGGTACAGACGATTATATCAGCTTTTATGGCTTTGCCTTCTGAAAAATTGATGGAATAACCGCGTCCTTTTTGGTGGATGGCTGTCACCGGTTTACCATATTCTGTCTGATCTTTCAGGTCTTCTGCCAATTTGTAAATGATCTGTTGATTACCGCCTATGATCTTGTACCGTTCATCGCTTTCCCCGAATATGGGTAAGAAGCCATCCTTTGGAAAACCGATTAAGCACAGAAAATTCAGCGATGATTGTTCTCCCGCATCCAATCCATATTCTCCCACGTAGGCTGCTGTGAGCATTTCTTTGAGCCAGGTTTCGCATGGAAGACTTTGCAAATATTCTTCCAATGATCGCAGATCGAGTTCCCTGGCAAAGGCGGTGTCATAATTCTCCCCACATCTCCCCCGGTGATCCATCAGCAGATCGACAATAGGCCGGAATGCCTCCACGAGATCTTTTTGTCCGTATAAACGATCCCCAAAGTGAAATATGCTGTCTTCGAAGTGGTCCTGATCTGCGGTGACATCGAGCAATGGCAATTTAAAATGGGTGGCCAGTTGGAGCATGTCTTCGTGGTTGCTATCGAGAAATTCTCCTCCCGCTTCTGTATTGAGATTGGGACCAAATCGATCGTGAAGCGTATAAATACGGCCACCGGCCCTGTGCGTAGCTTCATAAATCGTGGCATGGATCCCCATCCGTTTCAGGGTCCAGGCGCAGTGCAATCCCGCGATGCCTCCTCCGAGGATTGCAATGGAAACCTGATTTTTGTCTGACGGCAGAGGAACTGGCCCAATCGGATTTGCCCACAGAGAGGCAGAACTCATACTTAGACCCGTTACCCCAAGACCGATGGCTTTTATAGCCTTTCTTCGGCCGGGAGAAAACGGCGACTCCCGATTGTTGCGATTTACAGATTTATTTTCAGATTCTCGGGCCTCAACAGCCAGGTAAAAACTTTTCCGAATGGTCCGAAGCAGGATAGTACGCATAGTGGGTTTTTACCTACAAAATAGATTTTTAATATGAAAATCCGTTTATTTGTTTATCGTGAAGATTATTTTTATGTATCGTATCTTCGCCTTCTGATTTGAAGTTTCATGAGATTTTTGTCTGAAAATTCCATGAAAAGCCATCCGGAACATAAAGAAACTATATGTTGCTTAATATTTTTCTGCTTTTAGTCGGATTTTTTCTTTTGGTATACGGTGCCAACTGGCTGGTGGATGGAGCCTCTTCTCTGGCCCGGAAGTACAACATTCCAAATATCGTAATCGGTTTGACCATCGTGGCGTTTGGAACTTCTTCCCCCGAACTGGTGGTGAATGCCTTAGCGTCGATCAATCATCAGTCAGATATTGCATTGGGCAATATCGTAGGCAGTAATATTTTCAATATCCTGGCTACACTGGGGGTGGCAGCCATGGTATATCCTCTGACCGTAAAGTCCAATACAACGTGGATCGAAATACCGCTCGGGTTATTATCCGCAATTGCGGTCTTTGTCATGGCCAATGATATCTGGCTGGATGGAAGCGCTGTTTCGGTCATTTCCAGAACAGATGGCATAATTTTGATTTTATTCTTTATCATTTTTATGGTCTACAACTTCACGCTGGTCAAAAGTGCAGAGTCGGTCAGCGATTTGACGATCAAAGATTTCAGTCTTCCTAAATCAATCTTACTAATAGTGGCCGGTTTACTGGGTTTGATATTGGGGGGAAACTTCATCGTCGATTCAGCGACCGAGTTGGCACAGTCCATGGGGATTTCGGAGAGGATCATTGGACTCACGATCGTATCCATAGGCACATCGGCGCCAGAACTGGCTACTTCGGTGGCAGCTGCATTAAAGAAGAATGTAGACATTGCCATAGGGAACATAGTAGGATCCAATATATTTAACGTATTCCTCGTGCTTGGGGTGTCAGGTACGATCTATCCGGTCAGTGTCCATGAAAGTTCCAATTATGATTTGGTGGTCAATCTGATGGCCAGTCTTCTGCTGTTTATTTTTGTTCTGATTGGTCGAAAGTGGAAAATAGAAAGCTGGCAGGGATTGATATTTGTGGTTTTGTACATTCTTTATATTCTCAGTCTGATTTTTTATTGATCCGAGCTCTGTTTATCACTACCTACCGCTTTTAGGGGTCAAAGCAGGAGAGTTAAATTTTTTCAAAAATAAATACCTAGTTATTAGGTAGGTAAAATATGATATGTATATTTGATCTTTATACCTACTAAACCTATAGGAGTAAACTCATCAATACAAAACAACCAAAAAATGAACAGAAGGATATTTACACTGATACTGCTTGCATTTGTGAGTGGGAAATTATGTAGTCAAACGCCACTCACTGGACAGGTCATCGATGGAATAACCCGGGAACCATTACTCGGGGCTACGGTGATGGTCAAAGGGAGTACCCAGGGAACCACCACTTCCAATGAAGGGAGCTTTTCATTTCCCTACCAGGGCGATTTCCCATCCATCCTGGTGATAAGCTACTTGGGGTATGCTACAGAAGAAGTCGCTATACACTCCATTCAACACGTGGTCGTCTCTCTGGTTCCCAACGCTGAATCCCTCCAAACCGTCACGGTGACCGCGAGAAGGAGGAATGAAGAGGTTCAGGAAATTCCTATTTCCATCTCCGTGATAGCTGCGAAGGAATTGGACAATTCCACTTCTTTCAATGTCAACAGGGTCAAGGAATTGCTGCCATCCGTACAGCTTTATTCCTCCAATCCCCGGAATACAACGCTCAATATTCGTGGAATAGGATCCACTTTCGGACTGACCAACGATGGGATTGACCCCGGCGTGGGTTTTTACGTCGACGGGGTGTATTTTGCACGACCGGCTGCTGCTACCCTCGATTTTATCGATATCCAACAAATAGAAGTGTTGCGAGGTCCTCAGGGAACGCTTTTTGGAAAAAATACAACCGCCGGTACATTTAATATCACCAGCCGGAAACCCACCTTGTCTACCGCTGGAATCTTTGAGCAATCATTCGGAAACTACGGATTCATTCAAACCAGGGCTTCGATTTCCGGTCCTCTTGTGAAGCATAAACTTGCGGCTCGTTTATCGTTTACGGGTACTCAAAGAAGTGGGACCACCTACAATGTAGCCAAAGATGTGTATACCAATACCCTGAATAATCAGGGGATAAGAGCGCAGTTGCTTTATTTGCCTTCTGAAAAGGTGAACATGACCGTCAGTGCAGATTATTCCCGTCAACGTCCGGATGGATATGCCCACGTCGTGGCAGATGTGGCAGTCACCCAACGGGCCGATTTTAGACAATTTGAACAAATTATATCGAGCCTCGGATATGATCTTCCCAGCAGAAATCCTTTTGACAGAATCGTAGATCACGATACTCCAGCCCGATCAGATCAGGATATGGGCGGTGTATCACTGAATATGGATTTTGAAATAGGAAATGGGACGCTCACTTCCACTTCGGCTTGGAGAACATGGGAATGGGGACCCTCCAGTGATAGGGATTTCACTGGATTATCAGCCATCACAAAATCTCAGGCACCTTCTGTCCACGAACAATGGACCCAGGAAATCCGTTATTCAGGAATCATCAATCGTATCTTAAGCGGGACCGTTGGTTTATTTGGGTTCTATCAAAAACTTGATCCGATAGGGTCCCATCTACAGGAGGCGGGCAAAGACCAATGGCGCTTTGTCCAAAACAATCAGGACCCGCTATGGCAAACACCTGGCCTCCTCGATGGCCTCCAGCAATTGACGAAACCCAGATTCAGAAACTTCAGCGGAGCTTTATTTAGTCAGATTGATTGGAAGATTACGAAAAATCTCATCGCTACCCCTGGCCTTCGCTTGAATTATGATCAAAAAGAAGTTGATTTTGCAAGGACTATCACTGGTGGACTAAGGACTGATGATCCCGATCTGATCGCATTGAAGGAAAGAGTATTTTCATCTATTGCATTTAAGGCTGATGTGGATGACTGGGATGTTTCAGGACAGTTGGGCCTGAGATATACATTCAGATCCGGAGCAATGACCTACGGTACATTTGCATATGGCTTCAAACCAGTGGGACTGAATCTGGGAGGAATCCCGAAAGAAAACGGAAAACCAGCGCTTCATTTGGCCGTCATCAAGCCAGAACGCGTCCGGCAGTTTGAATTGGGGATTAAAACCCAGCCTACCTCAACGAGTACGGTCAATTTTACGGTTTTTAATACCGATATTTTTGATTATCAGACCACGGTCCGATCGGCAGATATCGGGGTTATCCGGGGATATCTGGCCAATGCTGATCAGGTCAGGACCTCGGGAGCCGAACTGGAGGTTAGTTATCATTTGCCGAAATCTTTCAGATTTACAGGTTCGCTGAGTTATACCGACGGTAAATATGTAAAATTCAAGAATGCCCCTGTGCCATTGGAAGAAACCGGAAGCGGAGGGAATGAGCTCAAAGATGTTTCTGGTGGGGTATTGCCAGGTATATCCAAATGGTCGTTTACCACTGGTGTGGAAGCATCTACCGAAGGAAATCTGATCGGCCAGGAGGGCGAATATTTTATAGGGATGGATATCTTCTATCGTTCGTCTTTCTCTTCCAATCCTACTCCTTCAGAATATCTCTACATCGATGGGTACAGTCTGATCAACGCCCGTATTGGTTTTCGGCCCCAAAAAGGTATCGCGGTGTATGTATGGAGCAGGAACCTGACCGAAACAAACTACTTCGAACAATTGCTGGCAGCAGGAGGGAATGCGGGGCATATCGCAGGCGTCCTGGGAGATCCCAGAACTTTTGGGGTCACATTGAGATACAACCTTTATTGATATTGTCAAATACTTCAGAGAGATATAAATAAATGGTGAATGACAGTACATAGCCACCTGGTTTTGACCCTTGATTTTAGGTCTCTTTCTTCCTGCCCCTACCCATACTGGCCCAGCTTGCCCGTATGGGTGCCAGGAAGGGAATCGACCGAAAATCGACTCGGCTCCCTTTCTTCTTCTGGCCCGTATGGGTAGTAATGGGGCAGAACGAGGCGATTTTGCCTATGACTGTGTAGTAGCGAATGACAGATGAAGAAACAAATCAGGATCGAAACGGCCAGCCGGTTTCGTCCAATGATATGCATGGATTCATCTCTGTGAATCTTCATAAATAGGGCGCTTTATATCATGGGGGTAATTTTTATACCAGGCGATTAACTCACGTTTTAGCCCTTCCGCTATATCCGGATTCTCCGGAGCCAGATTCATTTTTTCTTCTGGATCTTTGAGGATATTGTACAGTTGTACATGGGAGCCATCGACATCCATCAGTAGTTTGTATTCGCCCTTCCGGATCGCCAGGTCAGGATCATTGTCCCCATCGTATCCTGGTCGGTCCGGGGGCCGGATCCAGAACAGCGATTCTTGTCTGCTGAGATTTTCATTTCCAATGATGGTTCCGGATAAATTCTCACCATCAAACGCCGCCCCATCTGGTTTTTTAATACCTGCGATATTTCGGAAAATGAGTGGAAGGTCAATACCAGCCAGCACCGTCGAATGATTGACCGTCCCTTGTTTACTTGCCGGGATCACTCCAGGTCCCCAGGCGATGAATGGTTCCCGGATTCCACCTTCGTACAACTGGGTTTTGTGGCCTTTTAGATGACCTGCATCGTTTACGTTCTTATCCGGGCCATTGTCACTCGTGAAGATGATCAGAGTATTTAACGCCAGTTCCGGATCACTGCGGATATAGTCAAACAGGCGTCCCATCTGGCGATCAAGCTCTCGAATAACTCCCAGAAATCTGGCACTTGTGCTAAGATCTCCACGCAGAGATTTAATCGGTTCCAGGGGAGTATGGATGTCATCGGGCCATAGATTGATGTAAAATGGTTTTTCCTCTGTTCTGGCAGTTTGGATGGCCCCTATAGCGTGATCGACAAATTTCTGCGTGAAGTTTTCCCTTTTTATCCAATGAACTTCCCCCTTTCCAAGGCTGGCTGACATTTTTTCCAACCCTCGGGTACTGTCCTGTAAGTGGGACAAGGTTTCATAGGTGGCCAGATATCTGTGCCCCAACCCTTCAAACTGGGTCACGGATTCGTCGAATCCATACTGCGTAATCAGAGGTGCCTCACCGATATCCCGGCCGCCTCCCAAATGCCATTTCCCAATATGTGCCGTATAATATCCCCCTTTTTGAAGGTCCCTGGCTACTGATGGTGCCTGGAGATCCAAAAAATCACGCATTCCTCTGGAAGCATTCTTCTGCCGCGAGTCTATGTAGGAAGTAATCCCCCAGCGGGAGGGATAATGACCAGTGACAACCGCAGCCCTGGACGGTGAACAAATGGGTGAATTCACGTAAAATTGGGTGAACCGGATTCCTTCCCTGGCAAGTTGGTCGATATAAGGGGAATGGACGTGGGGATTGCCATAACACCCGAGATCTCCGTATCCCATATCGTCTATAAAAATGAAAAGGATATTAGGAGTTTTTGGTGATGCATGATTCGCACGGGTGATAGGACCCGGTAAGAGGAATATCAGGATACAAATAAACAACTCAATCTTTTGCATAATCCATTTGGTTTGCCGGTCCAGTGCTTCATTTACTCTTTTGCCGTAGTTTAAATTTTTTCACAAGGATTCATCTGATGAAAGTAAAGTAAATATAGTTTCTTTAATAAGAATCCTTAAAAACATGGCAGGTTTTGACTTTCAGGCATGATATTCTACATTTTATCCCTGCACTCAAAAAGGATTTGTATATTTAAATCTGTAGTGGTGGTTTTGGACAGGCCATTTTGCTCAGGCATTATTAACACTTCGTCACTTTTAAATTTGTTCCGTATGACAACTCTCAGAATTGAACACAGAATTTCCAACTATGAAGACTGGCGGAAAGATTTTGAGAACGATCCAATCATCAGACATGAGGCAGGGGTCTTGAGATATCGCATTTATCTGCCGGTAGAGCGAAATGATTATGTGATCATTGAAATGGACTGCGGGACCATAGACCAGGCCAGGGAATTAGAATCAGCTTTCAAGGATATTTTTGCCAGCAAGGAGGGAAGACTCATTTTCGATGTACGGACAGAGATTTTGAGGATCGTGGAAGACATGAAAGTATAATCTTTTGCCACTGATTATTGGCGGTAAACTCAACAACTCCGGTTTCCGGTGGAAGAGATTTTTCGTATGTTTATGCTCATCAACCATCAAACCCGTTCTGATGATAATCGACCTACACGACAGGATTTTCCGGCCAATCAGTAATTCTGAAAATGGGGAAACTTCCGGAGAAACCATTTTCCATTACAGGCAAGAGGGTAATATTGTCACTTCCGAATATTCGGGAGGCCTGATTAAGAAGGGGCATTTAATGGGATTGATGGATGAATCCGGGCATTTGACGATTCAATATCACCAGGTCAATGAAAGGGGTGAGCTGATGGCGGGCCTTTGCCATTCAAGACTTGAAATACTACCTGACGGAAAAATCCGGTACCACGAAAGTTGGGAATGGACTACCGGAGATGGTTCGAAAGGTAATTCTATCATCGAAGAACTATAATGGAAGATGTCCAAAAAATTGAAAATTATCGGAATCAATGGAAGTGCAAGTAAAAACTCATCCAACCTGTCCATCCTTCACATAATTGCCGGTCAGATGAAACCCGAATGTCAAATGACCATCGTAGAAGATTTATCGGTGCTGCCTCATTTCAGGACCCATTTGACCGACCTCAATACACCTGAGGAAATTCTCAGATTCAGGAGTGAGATTGAGAATTCGGATGGTGTGATAATTTGTACACCTGAGTACGTATTTAGCATTCCGAGTGGTCTTAAGAACGCGTTAGAGTGGTGCGTTTCAACTACCGTGTTTTCCGATAAGCCGGTGGGGCTTATTACAGCTTCAGCCAATGGAGAGAAAGGCCACGAGGAATTGAAGTTGATTATGAAAACGATTATGACCCGGTTCAATGAGGCTACCACGTTGCTCATTCAGGGGGTCAGAGGAAAAGTCAACGATCGAGGGGACATTTCGAACGATGACGCCCTTGCTGGTTTAATGAAATTTGTGGAGTCATTTAAAGATCTGGTGTCCAGGCAGGCCGAAGTATAGATTGGAAAAAATCATATGGCCTTTTTGCCATCCAATGCTACCCACAAAGGTACCTTTGATTTTTTTTTGAAAGATGGGGAATTGAAATATGACCACTTTCATTTATATTAATTTTCATAATCAAATACCATTCTTATGAAACTTGTAGCCAAAGCCACTATTCAGATTCAAAAACCCGTGGAAGAGGTTTTCGAAAACGTTGTCAATCCGGATCAGATGACCCAGTATTTCATTTCCGAAAGTACGGGACGTATGGAGACGGGGAGTGAATTGATTTGGAAATTTCCGGAATTTCCCGATGAATTTCCTGTAAATGAGATCCAGGTGGAAGAGAATCGCTCGGTTTCGTTTGTCTGGGATCCGGAGACTACCGTACGCATAGATTTGGAACCACGACCCGATCAGAGTACAGTCATCCGCGTATCTGAAGACGGCAAAGAATTGAACGAGGCCAATATTCAGTGGGTGATCGGGAATAGCGAAGGATGGGCCAATTTCCTGGCCTGTCTAAAAGCATGGATGGAATACGGCATTCATCTTCGAAGAGGAGCTTTTGATTTTATGCGGAAAATGTAGCGTCCGGGATTTTGCACCAGATGAGCCGTCCGCATCCTTGAAGTTTTAGCCAGCATGAAAAACGATTTTCGGGCAGCATCCAGTTCCTATTCGGACTGGGGAAGATTTTGATCGTAATAATCAGGATTTTGAACCAAAAAAATATGTTTACAAACAATAGATATACAGCTATATATCCGTTTACAAACGTTTGCAAACGCTTACAAACGTTAGTAACCGTTTAATCTTCGATTTTCACCTGACCGACGTTCTATCTTGCGGTTATTCAATCACTTATTAAATATCAGCATTATGAGAAACGTAAGAAACCAAGTACAGATTATCGGAAGATTAGGATCCGATGTAGAATTGCGAGCCCTTCAGAATGACAGAAAGGTTGCTAATATTAGCCTCGCAGTCAACAGGTATTATACCAACTCTATCGGCCAAAAGGTGGAGAATACAGATTGGTTCAGAGTGGTAGCCTGGGGCCCCCTGGCGGAGAATATGGAGAAAATTTTGCACAAAGGCGATGAAATAATGGTGCATGGCCGGCTGCAAACCGGGAGCTACGAAGACAAAAACAAGGTTACTCATTATACTACCGATATAGTGGCTGACCAGTTTCTATTTATTTCTTCGCCCAGGAAAATTAAGGAGGAAACAGCCGCTGCGTCATGATCGATCATGACGCGATGATAGGTTCGGAAAACGAATACGTCCTGTTGTGACTATCAATTGACATTCAATTGATCGAGCAGATATTTGAAATCACTTTTTAGCTTGTCTTCACTGTATTGTTGTTCAATAATTCTCCGGTTGCTTTCTCTCCAGTTTTCGGTCAGAGGCATCAAAGATTCATCTGTCCAGGTGGATTCGATCAGGAATATTTTGATACCAAGTTCCGTGAGGTAAGCATAGAACGGGTTCGATTCTCTAAGAAATATTTTGTGTCCGGCCCATACTCCGAAGACAATATTGCCCAATCCTTGCGCCCTTGTATGGTTGAATATCATCACGTTACAGTTTAAGAGCTGGCGTTGGTATTCAGGAAGGGGTAGACGATCATTGATCGGAAAGAATTGTTCTTTCAGGATGGCTTTTCCAGCAAGATTGACGAATTTTCGATATCTGGAACTGCCATATCCCAACGGCACGATGACTTTCCGGTCTTTGATATGGGCTCTTAGGGCTATAAAAGCGTCCATATGATTGCTCGTATTGGAAGCGCTGTTCCCGATCAAAATACCTGTGCCCAGATTTACTGGCATAGGGTCTAGTTTGTCGGTGAGGGATTCGATCGAATAATACGAAAGATGGAATCTACGCGAAGTTTCGATGGGTACATATTTGAATACTTCGCTGTGTTTGGGCATATTATTGAACGTAAAATTGATTCTGGCGGCAGCCCGTTGCTGTGTCAGTGCTCTCGACTTTAGATTGAGTAGTTGACCGATGGGTTGTAATTTGAGCAGGATGAATTTAAAGGCCAGGGATAATTTTCCCAACAAGATATTGGTCATCCTCGTATACGGTAAAAAGAGGTTATAATACAAATTCGGAAAGATGGAATAGTAGTCTGTTCCCCAGATTCCCCATACAAATACTACCTCGGTTGAGGCTTGCAGGATGATCCTGGATTTGATGTAGGTGAGATTGTGAATAAATACGGCTTTGTATTGATGGAACGATCTGACCAACTTTTGAATGTTTTTATCCGATGGAATAAGTACAGTCATGTGGGGAGTATGCATGACCTGCGAAAAATTTCCGGAAGAACTGATGACCAAAAAATGATGATGCCCGTATTCATTCGAATGGATTATCCGGATAAATTGATTCATTGTGAGGGAATCATCTATGATGTGGAGGTACATTAAAAGAATTTTTGAATCGATTCTATAATATAATCCTGATCATCCTCACTCAATTCATAATACAATGGAAGTCGAACGATTCGTTCGCTAAACCGAACGGTATTTTTCAGAATCCGGCCGTCGTGCTTATCCCTGAAGTAGGGCGACTGGTGAAGGGGAAGATAATGGAATACGGCCTGAATACCCCTTTGATTCAGATATCGGATAAGGAGGTCCCTGGTTTTGGCTGAATCGCATTCCAAAAAGAACAGATGACCATTGATATTCGCATAATGAGGAATTCGGGGGAGATGAAGTAGCCCCTCTTCTTCCAGATTTTTAAGTCCGAGAAAATAGCGATTCCAGATTTTTACCCTTTGATTTTGGATATCTTCTATATTTTCAATCTGGCTGAACAAAACCGCTGCATTGATATCCGAAGACAAAAACGACGATCCCACATCTATCCATTCATATTTTACGATTTCTTTCCGATGAAAAGCCACCCGGTTGGTACCTTTTTGCCATAGTATTTGGGCTCTTTCCACATCCTGGGGGTGATTCAGAAGGAGCAAGCCACCTTTTCCGGCGGTGATATTCTTGGTTTCGTGGAAGGAGAGCGCCCCAAACCGACCGAACGTTCCGAGAAGTTGGTTCTTAAACCGGGCTTCCAGAGCATGAGCTGCATCTTCGATCAGGGTTAATTGATGTTTATCAGCTATTTGGGTCAATTTTTCCATATCACAGGCTACGCCAGCGTAATGCATGGCTACGATGGCTTTGGTCCGGGGAGTAATCAATTCTTCTATCCGATCGGTATCGAGATTGGGATAGTCTGCCAGGGTATCTGCAAAAACGATTTTGCCTCCCCTTAGAATGAACGGATTGGCGGAGGACGTGAAAGTAAACGAGGGAATGATCACCTCGTCTCCCTCCTGGATGGGAGTCAGGAGGGCGGCCATCTCCAGCGCTGAGGTACAGGAAGTCGTGAGGAGTACATCGGAATGGTATGATTGGTGGAAAAACTCCTGGCATTTTCGAGTGAAAGGGCCATCCCCACTTATATGTCCTTGTTCTATAACTGTGGACAGATGGGTCAATGCTTCCGGAAGGTAAGGGCGATTGAAAGGTATATTTTTGGTGACCATCAGGGTTTTGTTATGATTTGGGTTTAAAAGATTTCAGGTAATCTACGGTCCGTGGTCCTTCATTGAATATCAGATCAAT
>CALEIL010000353.1 GCA_937876435.1 uncultured Bacteroidota bacterium | reverse complement strand
AGAATGAGAGAGAAAAGTGGAGTATCTTACATAAATTCTCGTCCCTTGTTGAAAAAGCATGCAATACACTCCCACACTCACACTCTCACTCACACAAGCTGACAATCTGATCAACGATTACAGATTACTGATAATCTGATAACTGACAACTGATAATCTGACAACTGACTACTGACTACTGACTACTGACTACTGTACAACCGCTCAATACCACACCTGCTCCCCATCGTCATCGACCAGAAAAATTCGGGCAAGGTTCCACTCGTCGGTGGGAAATTTTAACCGGTAGAATGCATGGGAGGGCACATCCGTAAACCACAGTTCTTCTTCCTGCTGGCACTGCTCCGTCGCGTGATCCAGCCATTTTCCATCGCTGTCAAGATATTGCAAGGTATACGTCACTCCCGGCTCCACCCCGGCCTTACTTCCATGGTTGATTTTCCGGGCATTCAGGTCAACCGTATGACCCGGATCGGGGGCGCTGGATTTCATTTCACCCTGTAGATCCAGTAAAAATGGCTGGGAGATGAATTGATGATTCCCATTGGCAAAATAGCCAACGCGGTAAATTATGTCCTTACCCATGGAACGAAACCGAAGGCTATCGTTTTGAAGCGTCCCATAGTGGATCGGAACCCATTTTCCATAATTCATGACATAAATATACCCCAGTTTAGTTTTGTCGGGCCAGTTATCCCCCACGGGAAATATGACGTCCATGACAGGGCCGTGCTCGGCTGTCACATCAAACCAATGATCGGTCCGCATTTGTGGTATTTGCAACTCCTCTCCATCGATCCAGGGAGCTATAAAGTTGGTATAAGCCCCCGTATTGCGAAAACTGTGTCGGATCACTTTGGCTGGCCGGCGACGAATCTCAGGGTTATAAAGCTTCAACTCCCCATACATTCTTCCTTCCCGGGCATTCCAATTCACCTCAACAGTATGACTTCCATTCACGGATCCCCAATACGGGACCTCATCGATGGTGGCTGGAATTCCCCAGGTACGCTGGATCATGGTATTGATCATGGATTCCATCTGACATCCGCCATACCTGAGCAACAGGATTTCATTTAAAGACGGAAACTGAGTATACGTCTGAGCTATGGCATCATAATACCACCACTCAGGCAAATCGCCCATATAAAACGTGGTGAAGCGCTCGACTAAATATGAATCGGAAACATCAAATCGATCAAATTCAGGCGAAGACCACCAGATCATGCTGTCCCGGTAATGAGGCTCCAGGTATTCCCACCACAATCCCGGATACTCATCCATGACTTTGTAAGGCAAGAGATAATTGAGGAAAATACTATCAGGAATGGATTGGTTCCAGGGGTATTTTTCCATGGATGTCAACGCATGCCGGATGCGGTTGGCGAGGTACTCTTCTTCGATGTACCGGGAATCAGCGATGGTCTCTATGCGAATTCTAGTATCCGACCCCAGTTGATCGCGGATAGAATCGATCTGCCCGTCTGACAATTCATCGAGGTATACCATATTACGGGCTGATCCCAGGCTTACCCTACGGGAATAATGATCGGGCAACTCCCTTTTATAAAAAGCTATAGCTGAATCAATTAGCTCTTTATGGTCCCCGAAAGAAGGGTCCTGAAGCAATTCGAGCTTTACAGATTCAAAATCAATATTATGATCCGGAGCTGTATTGCAGGAAGATACAAACAATGTTAAGACTATCCAGGATAATATGGTCAACCTATCATTCATTCACGAACTTTTGAAACCTAATATAAAATGTTTTTGATACTTTCCATTTATGTCTGTGACACTATTGTCTTTTTTATTATCTTGTCGCATATGTTTGCCAAATTTTAACCGTTTGACCTTTGGTTTCAATTAAAAACAAAAACCGGAATTTTCTGCAGATCCTCCCCTTAATCCTCCTTGTGGGAGTGATCATCGGACCGTTACTTGGCACTCGCGTTCCGGTAGCGGGCATACCCATTTGGTACCAGGATCCTTTTATGATCGGGTGTATCATGGTTTCGATAGCGGGTGGGGTCGCTATCATCGGGTTACTATCTGGTGCGTTTCCAACCTTTCGGTGGAATTATATCGACGTTGCATTTTTGGTTTTGCTTGCTTACATACTGATCCGTACCTGGTTGATGGATTTCACCCCCCAGTCCTCGTGGGCACAGATAATTTTTTTGGCAGGTGCCTATTATACTGCCCGAATTCTCTGGTCCGTCCTGGATTCCCGGAGGGTTCAACAACTTCTGGTCATCGTACTGACGATCGGGATCTTAGAAGCGATATTGGGCCTGGGCCAATTGTATGGTTGGTGGCCATCCAACCACGATTTATTTGCGATCACCGGAACCTTTCCCAACCCCGGACCATATAGTGGCTGGCTCGCGTGTCTGATCCCTATCGCGATCTATGGAATCCTGAGGGACGATTCTATTTCCCGCGGTGGAGTTCTGCAATCCATAAGTTGGATTTACCTGGCGCTCGCCTGCCTCGTTCTCGTGCCCGCTGCTTCCCGGGCTGCCATTCTGGCGTCGGGAGTCGCTTCGGTTGTT
>CALEIL010000352.1 GCA_937876435.1 uncultured Bacteroidota bacterium | reverse complement strand
AATGCCCGCAAACAGACCAAATGGGGTGCAACGCGTAGACATCCGTGTTACGTATTTAAGGAGGGGCAAATCAAAGTTCAATGATTTTTCTTTCAACTCTCCGGAAATCCAGCGGTCCAACTTCCGATGCAAATTGGGTGACGCTATGTATAAAGCCTGGTGAATGATCGGATCTCGATTTTGGATCAGATTGAATATTTCTTCCTTTGAACGGTTTTCCACAAATTTCAGGGGAAACATAGGTGCCCTGAACACAAAGTCCTCAAATGCGTGATATGGTATATTTAATTCCGGCCTATTCATACCGAAATACGACTTTTCCGAGGCGATCCTGGTCATTGAAAGTACGAAACAGGAAGGCCCCGATCTGATCCCCGGAATACACCGAATCGATCCGTATATCAAATTTACCTCTGCGATAATCATCTAACGCATATTCCAGATCCTGTTTATTCCCCAGGCAATTACCTATCACGGTAATATTTTTGAGTAATAGGGTCCTTATAACGGATTGGTATGGAAGGTTGGAATTGTGCTCCATGACGGGAAATGATTCGTGCTGGCGGTAATATCCACAGGTAACATATATACCATTGAAATCGATATACGGGAGTAACGAGGGCAGATGTAAATCAAAAAAAGGATCGATGATATAATTAAAAGCCAACTTCTCTTTTTTCAGAAAGTCACGGGTTTTATTCTCCGGAACGAGTAGACTTTCCAAAACCACATCCGCTCCCTGTTGTAACAGCACCTCTCTAGTGTTGGGCTTTGTAGTCATCGCATATACCTCGACGTCATAATTCTGTAGCGACCGCAATGCAGTCAGTGAGGTATTTGAAGTAGCAGAAAGGACCAAAACCTTCCCCCCTGCCTGAATTCCCAGCTTCCGTAGCATGGAATGGATCGTTTGTCCGCCTATGGTAAATGCAGCGGCTTTCACGGCATCCATGGTTGGGGGTATTTTCATGACCTGCTTTTCATGTAAAATCTCGTACCGCTGCGAAGCATAATTGGTTGGTAATCCACCAATCAGGTTCGATTCCCTGACCGGGTAGGTTCCGTCGGGAATGATGCGATCCCCGGGCACTAAATCGGCTACTTGGTCCCCTACTTCAATAATTTCGGCACAAAATTCGGAACCAAACGGAGCAATAAATCGGGAGGAAACGTTGCTTTGACTTATGCAGGACTCATACATATGGTGCATGGTGCCGATATCCCGGTAATTGCAAGAAAAGGCCAGCTTTTTCACCAAGACGCACTCCTCATGAATTTCCTCGGTAAGGAATTTTCGAGTCGGAACATCCAATAAGCCTACGAGGTATTTCCGGTCATTGAGCAAAAGATCGTCATACACAGCCTCCGGCCGACTGTGTTTTAATTCAGGATGACAAATGACCATGCTTTCCATATTTGTCGTTTTAAATTAACATCCAACTATCCCATTCCTGCGTGATCTCTCCGTTGAGAGTCTGTAGTGCCATTTTTATTCCCGGGTAGCCGTAAATTAGACCGGGAGTATCTATAAACTCCTTCCGTTTTTGTCCCGCTAATTCCTCCAATACCCTCTTACATTTGATTTTCCAATATTCACTTCTCTTCAAATACTTTTCTCTACCACTCAAATGGAAAGCCTTCCAATACAGATAGGCAATGCATGGAGGCCCATGACACATGGAAAGATCTCCTTTCACATAATCCGTTCGCTCCAGGGTGGCGTCCAAAATCCTGATCCCTTCCGCTATCGTAATCGAATCATGTATGACAACGCCGGCTTTGAGCAGGGTATATCCAGAACACAAATCGCCATAGCACCAGGCCAACGGGGGGAATTCACTATCCCCATGATCGGAATATGGAAACCGAATATCGTCAGACCCAGACTTACGTGCTTTTCTTAGTAAAAAGTCAACGGCCTCTTTAATGATCTTCTGGCAGTGCTCCCTCGGCTGTACCTCGTACAATCGCAATAACATCAGGATGCAGCCGGCTACACCGTGTGGAATACCTAGATTCACCCCACGAAAAGGCGTATTATGTCGACCCAGTGCGGTGGATGAAGGTATCAGTTGTCCTGAATCATCCAGGTTTTCCTGCAGGCTATGGACATATCCATCATATATCTGACCAGACAAACATTGCGTTTCGATCAAATACATCATAAGTCCATACGCTCCCTGGAACAGGTCATAATTCCGGGCTCGAATCATCCGAAGGCATTCAGATTCAATCACTGGAAGTAGGGTCTCCTGATCCACGATTTTCTTGACATCCGGATTTATCACCCCCAGAAGCTTCAGCGTCCATAAAAAACCCGTCAGACCATATCCCAGGCTGTAATCAAAATATCGGGCCTTGTTGAATACGATCGTAACGGCATCGATCTCCTCGATTAAATGATTCCATTCCGTCCTGGAGGTGTTTCTGGTCGTATATGCTTTCAGCAACCAATCCCCGTACGGTCCATTCACCAGACCTGAGGTCTGCATGGTTGAATCCAACTTTCCTTTATCACCCTCCGCCGACAACGGGATCTTCATAGCCCATCTCTTTTTTTGCTTTTTTGATCATCCGGAAAAATTTCCTCTTTGTCAGTCCGGGATCGATTCCCACGTCCTTATCGTACATGATGCGGATGGCTGCTTTGTCGAGTTCGGAATAATTATCGAATGAAGGCACCATTCTATCACCCTCATCGGTTTCTAGAAATTTTCTGGGACCTGGATTAAAGACACTTTGATAATCTACCAGCAAATTGTGGTGAAATCCCAATATGTGCCCAAATTCATGATGTATAATTGAATTAATTTTGTCCACATGCTGATTATCTATATAAATTTCAATTTCCCCCGATTTGATAAGAGGAAATGGAATATAAAATACAGATTCATTTGTTTTTCCAATCCCCCATCGATTATGCATTATAGAATCAAGTGATAAGACAGACACATTTTGATGTTCAGTTACTATATTAATATCTATATCATCCAAAAATGAATTTAATAAATTTACACATTGCCGTGTTAGACTGTCGGTATGACTATACATGAAACTGGATTCGATCACTTTCAACTTAATGTCTTTTTTCCATTTTTTCAGCTTTCCTTCGGAAAGTGCAAAATTAGCGAAGTGATTAATCTCAGATTCGGTATACTTTGACACTAGGACTGAAGCATCAAAATTCGACAACCAGGGAGTAAATCGATCTACTAAAAAAAGGATTATCCATATTAAAATTAATCCGTCTAAGATTCTTCGAAAAGAAACATTTGATGTCAATTTACCTATGTCCATATATAACAACAGGAGGAACAGAATAACAGGTTACATCAGTGAATTGCTCTTGTGTCACATTAAAATTCTTAGTGTATACTTCATTTTCACAATGGATATAAGATTCACCCTTTGCAAAATGATAAGCCAGAGATGCAAACCCAATCCCTAACCCAACGCAAGGTACCGAGGAGAATCCCCCTTTCACGGCCATCATATCCTCTTCGTTGAGATTGACCAATTGTTCTTTTTTAAAATCCAATACGGTTAATTTTTCATTTTTCATGACAATAAATTTTTAGATTAAAAAAATATAATTTCTATTACATTGACTATAAAGGTGAAGATAAGGCTGGTCACTGCCGTTTTTTGGCAGTAAAAGAAAAACTTTCATATTTTTTTAATTATGCCGCATTGGAAGTGTCATATGGGTTATCACACCTGTTCAAAATAAATTTGACGCATAAAAATAACCATTCAAAACCAGTTATAGCTGAGAAATGATGTCCGCCCCCATGTAAAATTATTCGTCATCAGAATGAGAGTCTGGTCGTTTTCTGAGTCATAAACTTCGCTCACTCTTGTAGCCTTCCCCATAGTGCTCCCATTTTAAAGTTAAATAATTGGTTTAAAATTTCGCTTAGCGTCCAGCAAATTGGATTCTGGATTATACAATTCTGTCAAGGCCGGCGAAGAAGGGAGCTGGTGGGATAGCTCGCCGTTCACCTTGGCCTTTACTGATTCGGAAGAATCTATTTCTTTGCATAGCGAAATTTTATATCCTACCGGGGTGACCATAGTTATATTCTTCTTGCCACTCATCAGATAGAATCTAAGCCTGCCTTACTTAATTGAACAAATATCGATCGAGTACATCTTCTCTGTAGGTGTGATTGAATCTTTCTATATATGCATTCTGAGCTGGTTTTCCTGGTTGGAAATATACTGTGGTGATGTTCATGTGTTTCATCCAATCTTTGTAATAATTACTCGTAAACTCCGGACCATTATCGGTACGTATTG
>CALEIL010000351.1 GCA_937876435.1 uncultured Bacteroidota bacterium | reverse complement strand
TTCACCGGGAGGCGCACAGGCTCCTCGGGCTGGCGGCCGCTCATCGGCGTCCACCCGGCGCATGGAGCTGGTTAGACGGGTGCATCTGCCCACCCTGACACCCCCGGCCCACCCTCGCCGCCTGCACCATCCCCGGTGGACGGAACGATCAGACGTACAGCTCCAACGCCTGCGCGATCATTCGATGGCCCTGCTCCTCGAAGGCGAGGTCACCGACCTGGTAGGCCCAGACCGCTGTGCCGACCGCCTCGCGGAGCAGGGTCGCGCGCCAGGGCCCTGGACGGCGCGGATCATTGCCGTAGCCCTCGAGGAATGCGTCCTCCAGGTCGGGGCGACCCGCCCACTCGCGTCGTGCCAAGCGCGCGAAGTCCGTGATCGCCGGCCGCCAGTCGGCCCGGCCCAGGTCGATCACCGTGACCGTGTCACTGCGCATCGTGTCAGGCGTGATTCCGAAGCGGATCTCCCGCACGGTATGCGGTGCGCCGACCTCCGCCCGCCCCAGGTCGATCACCGCGACCTTGTCACTGTCGATGAGCCAGTTCCTGGTGTGCCAGTCTCCGTGCGTGGGTACCAGCTCGGCGACATCGTGGTCGTGGGAGGCGATCACCGCACGCAGCCTGGCCTCCGTCGCAGGCGGGATGCGATGGTCGTGCGTCAGCCACCGGAGCGCCTTCGCGTCGGCGGCGGCCTCATACTCATCGTCATCGGTCGCAGCCTGGGTGACCCGGGCGACCAGTTCGTGGGCCTCGTCGACAACCAGCAGTCGATGTTCGGGCAGCACCGCGGCGTCCGAGATCGCGTCGATGGCCAGCAGCGCGTGGTCGCAGTGGTGCGAGTGTGGGGTGGCGATGTAGACCGCATCCACGTCCGGATCTGCCAGCATCAGTTCGTATTGATCGTACTGTTTGTAAGCCGGAAATTCCCGATGAAATTGATCCAACCGGGCCCGACTTCGACTTGCGATGGCATATAAACTCCCTCCTGAAGAGAATTGGAGATCGTATGCAAATTTCCGGGCAATCTTTCCCGGCCCGATGATCCCCCAATTTATTTTTTGTTTCATAGTAAGACTGACATTGATCTCCCTCCGGAACATTTATAGATTCCGCGATAAAATATGATGCAAATATCGTTCCTATCAAAAAAAAGACTAATTTTCTCCTGTGAACACATCATTGAATAATACCCTGTAAATGTCATTTTTACCCATTCGGCAAAATCAATTTTACCCCGTTACGCTTACTATGAATCCGGAGAATCTGTTGTTTGGGGCGATGACCCTCGGCAGACGCTGGGAATATTCGAGAGACCGGCACCCCCTATTGTCATCACGATCGATAGATCCCACCGTACTTCCAAATGAAAGCCTCATCCGGGCAATTCTGATGCTGGAGAAGAACCAGGCGCTTTCTTACCAGGGGATGATCATTGCTGCCCATCTTTCGGATCATGGAATAAATATTACTTTGGGAAAAGATTTCAATTCAAGCCTGGACGCGCTTCGGAATGTTCCCTACGAAGGCCCTCTGGACAGGGTCGAATCCCTGCAATATATAATCGACCACAATGCCGATCAGATTATCAGGGACCTGGAATTGATGATGACTACTGACCGAAATCCGGGCCGTCCGATTTCAGTAAGGTCGGTCATTGACGCGACAGTGAATCTGAAGGATGTGGTGATCGATGACCGGCAAGGCCCGGTTTATATCGGGCCAGATGTTCACATTATGGCCGGTGCCCGAATCCTGGGGCCCGTGGTAATATTGGATGGGGCGATGGTCAAAATGGGGGCCGAATTGTATCCGGGTACTGTTGTTGGTCCTCATTCGGTAGTCAGCGGAGAGATCAAAAACTCCATCATTCACGAATACAGTGCCAAGGGACATGCGGGATACCTGGGAGACAGCATACTGGGAAGATGGAACAATTTCGGAGCAGGGACCACCGTTTCCAATGTTTCCAACACTTTTTCCCGTGTAACTATAAAGGATTGGAATACCGATGATCCCATCGAATACACCAGTATAAAACGGGGTGTCATGACGGGAGACTTTGTCAAACTGGGCATCCAATCCCGGGTGTATCGGGGCACTGCGATCGGTTCTTTTTCCAGTATCGCCACGTGTCAGGCCATTCAGGGGAATATTCCACCGCTCTCCTGGTGGTCGGAAGAAAGGAAAACGGGGTACCAGCCCGATGTACTTCGAGTTCATTGTCAAAATCAAATGGCCTTGCGGGGAGCGGAATGGACCAGAGAATGGGAGGATGCACTGTCCTTTATATTATCCGCCAATGTGGACCCAAAAATAAAATCCCGGAAATGAAATGGTGGAAAAAATGGCTTTCGTGGCTGATGCCCGTTCATATCGAAACCGTCGATAGTGAGTACAACGAATCGATGGAGCTCGATCTGATCAATGGCCGATTGAGATTGACAACCCGGAACGCGATCTACTCGTTCGATGACCGGTATTACAATTTTTACAGAACATTTAAACAAACACCTCTTCCCCGAAACGGATCCAGCGTACTCATCCTGGGGCTCGGCATGGGCAGTATTCCCTATATGCTTGAAAAAACTTTTTACAAACAGTTTCACTATACTGCCGTGGAACTGGATGAATCTGTGCTGTATCTGTTTGCAAAATACCAACAGCGAAGGCTCACCTCACCGTTTGAAATCATCCAGTCTGACGCTGCCGATTTCATGGCTGTCCAGGAGCAGAAGTTCCAAATGATATGTATTGACATATTCATTGGGGAACGGATACCCCGGCACATTAAATCCGATAACTTCATCCGCGATGTCAAACGATCGTTGACACCTTCGGGCCGTGTCCTGTGGAATATGTTGTATGGTAACAAAGAACAGGTCGAAGAGGTCAATGAATTTCTGGAACTTAAATTTAGTGTGCATTTCCCCGATTTTCACATTCTGGAGGTTTTGGGTAATGTGATCATTACCAATCGGCCTTGGGGAGATTGATGATTGGTGATTTTCGATTGGGAATGTGATCAGTGGTCAGTGGTCAGGGTGATCATGTCCGTCCCTGATTAGTTATTGGTGAACAGTTGATTTATCATTGGTTAACCCGTCCAATGGGCCGGGCCCATTGTCCAGCATAAGATTCCGGGTCACGCCCGGAAGGGCTGTGTTAATCCCAGGACCTGCCACTAAAAAACGAGATTATGAAAAAAAGTACGTGTCGCCATGGAACAAGATAGTATTCCTCTGCCAACCTATAGTGCGCCTGAGAATTGGTTGTATACCCACCAATATATTCTCCACTTTCCATTCTCCATTGATCTGTAGGTGTAAGCTGCTCCCCCTGCACTGCTGAAAGCTTCTTCCGCCAGGACCATTCGTCATTCGTCCTTGTCCATTCTCAATTGTCGACTCTCCATTAAACTATATGCTATTGGTTTCCCACTTCCATTTCACGAATGCCTCCATGGCTTCGTATTCGGCCAGTCCGAGACTATTGTAGACGTCTGCCGTATCCCGATTTCGATCTTCGGCCCGTTGCCAGAATTCGCGCTTGTCGTTACCAGGGAAAGGCGCTCTATCCTTCTGCGACTGGTGCATAAATACAGCGGTCCGCTTTCGGATCACTTCATCGGGGCTCAAAGGGACCGCCATTTCGATCTCATCGATCCCCCATTCGTGCCAGGCTCCGCGGTACAGCCACAACCAGCAATCCTTGAACCAGGCTTTGCTTTTGAGTTCTTCGCACGCAAATAAGATGGCATCGAGACAGACCTTGTGGGTACCGTGCGGATCGGCGAGATCACCCGCGGCGTAGATTTGATGGGGTTTGATGGTATCGAGAAAATCCCGTACGATGTCGATATCTTTCTGTCCTACGGGGTTCTTGGTGACCTTACCGGTCTCATAAAAAGGCAGGTCCAGAAAATGGATATGTTCGTCATCGGCTCCTGCGATGCGAGCACCACCCCGCGCCTCGCCTCGTCGGATCATGCCTTTGATGTTGCGAACCAGATCGATATCGGGTTCCCCTCCTTTTTTGGCCTCCAGTGCTTTTTCGATCGTCTCGAGATTCTCGTGGGCTATATTCTTGTCCAGACCATACGATTCGGCGATATCATCGATAAACTCGATAAATCGCTGTACGTCGTGATCGTGCACGGCCAGATTCCCGGAAGTCTGATACGCCACGTGGACTTCGTGCCCCTGTTCGACCAGACGAATAAACGTGCCACCCATCGAAATCACATCATCGTCAGGATGTGGACTAAAAATCACCACCCGTTTTTTGGCAGGTTCTGCCCGCTCGGGTCTCTGCGAATCATCGGCGTGAGGTTTTCCCCCCGGCCAACCTGTGATCGTGTGCTGGAGCCGGTTGAATATCTGGATATTGATATTGTAAGCAGTATCGTATTCGAGAATCAAATCACTAAGACCATTTGTGTTATAATCTTCTTCGGTCAACTTGAGGATGGGTTTTCCGGTTTTCATCGCCAGCCATACCACGGCCCGGCAAATCAGCTTATCCGTCCAGTTGACGAGCCCCACTCCCCAGGGTTTTTTGACCTTGGTGAGTTCAGAGGCAGCCGGAAGATCCAACAGGAAACGCGTATTGGGATGATTTTGAAGGTAGGTAGCCGGGCACGATGCCGTGATGGGTCCTTCCAAAGTTTGTTCAATGACCTCCGCTTTGGCCTGACCAAAAGCCATCAGGTAAATGGATTTTGCTTTCATGATGGTCGCGATTCCCATCGTGATGGCCCTATACGGTACGTTTTCCTTGGTTATAAAACTTTTTGTTGCATCCTGTCGGGTCAGATGATCCAATTTGACCAAACGGGTCCTGCTCGAATCCCAACTACCAGGCTCATTGAATCCAATGTGACCCGTGCGGCCTATCCCGAGCAACTGAAAATCGATTCCTCCCAGGGCATCAATCTTTTCCTCATAGCGTTCGCAAAATTCATCCACCTGATCGATGGGAATTTCACCGTCGGGCATATGGATATTCTTGGGATCGATATCGATGTGATCGAAAAGATGTTCGTGCATGAATTTCCAGTAACTCTGATCGTCACTTTTCTTCATCGGATAGTATTCATCCAGATTAAACGTGATCACATTCTTAAAACTCAATCCTTCCTCCCGGTGCATCCGGATCAGTTCATCGTACACCTTGACCGGTGATGAACCCGTGGCCAAACCCAGAATGGTGTATTCACCTTCCTGTTGTTTTTGCCTGATCAGCAGGGACAACGTTTTGGCGACGTGTTTGCTGGCATCATCCTTATTGTCATAAATCCGATTCGGAATTTTTTCGAATGATCGCAATTGATACTTCAAGATGTCCATTTCCATGAGTTTTACTTTTATTATATGCAAATATAAAGAAATATTTGAAAGTTTGCGTGTGCGCACACACTATTTATTTAATCAAAACAGTTTAGATGAAACGATAACGGCTGGAGGTCAGAAAGTGGAGAGTAAGGTAGGAACGACCACTACGCGCCTTTGTACACCCGGGATCAAAACTGAGAGAAGGAGAATTTTCGATGACGATCTACGATTCCTACGGGCCAGTGTCAACAAATTACTGAAAAATGAAAGTCAAAATAAAAGATATCGCTGAACATGCCGGAGTGTCGACCGGAACGGTAGACCGGGTGTTGCACAACCGCGGAAGAGTGTCATTCCGTACCAGAGAAATGGTCCGCAAAGCGATGGAAGATCTGCAGTACAAACCCGACATCCTGGCCCGGACTCTGGCACGAAAAGTCCCAGCCATGGTCAAAATCCTACTCCCCTACCCCTACCAGGATTTTTACTGGAGAATCGTACGCGACGGAATCGAGCAGGGATTGGCAGAATTTGCCCCCTACCGGCTCAACGGGCAGGTTCACTTTTACGACATGAACGATTCTTCGCATTTTGACCTCATTGCCAACGAAATCCTGGAGGACACACCCGACGTGGTATTGATTGGTTCCGAATACCACAGTCAGACGATCAAACTTGTGAAAAAATGTCATAAAAAAGAGATCCCCTGTATCGTGATGAACGCCGAAATCAATTCAGCACCGGTGTTGTCTTACATTGGGATCAATACATACGCGGTCGGTGAATTGGTGGGCAGAATTGTCCGGTCAACCCGGAACCTATCTTCCGTTCTCATCGTCCACACCACAGCGAACCTCGAAAACACTACCCACCTCCAAAACAAAGAACTCGGATTGATCAATTCGCTCGAACAGGCCGAATCCGTATTCCATACCCAACGCCTTATTTTACGGAATGAATTGAACTCGGATCAGGCAGTTTCCCAAATCGCAGACCTCATCCAAACCCATCATATTGACACGGTCTATTTCACCACATCCAGGGCTTACCAGTTTGCACCGGGTCTCAAACGGTTATACCCTGACCTATTTATCATCGGGCATGATCTGATCGACCACCACATCCGACTGTTGCAAAACGGCACGATCGACGTACTGATCGATCAAAGTGGGTACCGGATGGGATATCTCGCAGTCAAGGCCTGGGTCGATCATCACGTCCTGGACAGGAAAATACCCAACACCCAATACCTCCCCTTTAATATCATATATCCCGAAAATCTGCCCTTTTTTCAGATCCCTGTTAAGTCCGGATTATAATTTGCTAAAAACTGACGGGCAGCCATGCCGTCCCCTCGGTCTCTCTGGCGGTGTTTTACCTAATTCTTGAAGAACTTAGCCACCGACCTGATTGAATGAAATACATTCCCGCTTCAAAATCGGATATGTCGTTCGAAAAAACCCGATTCCCCTGCAGGGTCTATGCACGGACGATCCTCGCATTCTGGCTCAGCATATTGTAAAGAACCAAATCTGCGTCTTTGGCCATCCGGCTCGTTTCAATCCTGAGTGTCTGATCGGCCAGATTGGGGTAAACCGATAAATGAGTTACGCCTCGAACATTTACTATCTGAACCCGATGAATGATTGTCGTATCCATAGTGATGAGAAAAAGTCGATCACTACCTCGTATTGAAAATAGCCGTATGAATCCATCCAGAAGGCAGCACGGTGGTTCATTCCAAACCATTGAAAGGCACTCTCAATCTCTGAAACGAGACAAATTCAATTTCACAATGAAATAAATTTCAACTATTTTTGCATCAAAAGCAAAATACATGTTTTCTATAAATATATACCTGAGGTTGGCCCTCGTCGTACTGTGCATCGGTGGTGGGATCATACTCAGCATTCTGTACGGTTTTTGGTACGCATTCCCGTTTTTTCTGATCGGCCTGATTCTACTGGTCGGATACATTCTTTTTGGCACGGTTCAGTCCTCGGCCAAATTGATGCAGACCATGGATATCGATGCGGCAGAAAGAAGGTTGAAATTGATCCTTTCCCCCAGGTTACTGTATTCGGCCAACAGAGCCTATTTCTATATGCTCAAAGGAACGATCGCGCAGCACCAAAAAAACCCCGAAGAATCGGAATTTTATTTCCTCAAAGCCCGGGAAACCAAACTGCCTTCTGACAATGAACGGGCGATGGTCAATATCCAATTGGCCAATATGCAAGCCAACCGCGGCAACTGGCCGATGGCCAAGCAGCTTTTTCGTGAAGTGAAAGATATGCGCATCACGGAACCCCAAATCAAGGAACAAGTCGAGGAGTTTGGAAAAGTGATCAAGAATAGTGGAACCATCAAAGCGGCCCAAAGCGGACGATTCCGGGGTGCGATGACCCAGCAAAGCAAGAAAAGGAGACGACCGAGGATGAAGTAAGTATTGGTTCAAAGGATTCCGTTTGATAAAAACCGGTGGTCTGTTTTACAAGTAAATGATGCTTATGCCGAGTTTATTTTTTGTCAGATCAAACAAATGACCGAACGTAATTCCAGCTGACCTGGGATCGGTCGTTAAGATCAGTAAGGAACCGAAATTTTCTCTTTTCGAGCGGATGAGGAAATAACCATACATAGTTAAAGCGAGGTCCGATGAGAATCCCTGCTTCCCGGCCAAAGGAAGGAAGGAGTCCGCATTCCACCGTTCGGGGTTATAGATCCGACCCACAAGCGATGCACTCATGTAATTTCCTGGAAAGTATTGATCGTTTTCTTGTTGAAAAAAATCAGATTCAATGCCCTTTATTTGGCTGGAAGGTTTGCCTCGATCAACACGTCTATAAATTGTGTGATCGTCCATCCTTTTGCCAACACCTGTTGAGGGACCATGCTGGTGGGACCCATACCGGGGATGGTATTGACTTCGAGGAAATAGAACGTCTGATCCCTCAGAATAAAATCAAAACGACAGACGCCGTCGCAATCCAGGATACGGAATATTTTCTCGCTCAGATCCAGGCATTGCGTCACCTGATCGTCGGTCAGACGTGCAGGCGTAATTTCTTCGCTGGCTCCCTGATATTTGGCCTCGTAGTCAAAGAACTCCTTAGTGGGCCGGATTTCGGTAATGGGAAACCGGATATATTCAGACCCCTGTTTCAATATACTGGCGGAATATTCCACCCCCTCTACAAACTCTTCGACCAAAGCCTCGTCATCAACAGCCCATACTTTGTCCAGGGCTTCCGCAATATCTTGCCAACGGTGAACCTTGGTCACGGCCACGCTGGACCCATTGTTGTTGGGTTTTACAAAGACCGGCCATCCCAAATGAGAGAATCGATTTTCCAGCACGGGCGCCCCTTTCTGAACGTGTACGGATCGGGCCATGGGAACTCCATGAGGTTTCAGGTAATTTTTACAAAACTCTTTGTTGAAGGTCAGCGCACTGCACAACACCCCGGACGTACTGTACGGTATTCCCATCCAATCCAGATATCCCTGCAGTTTTCCGTTCTCAGCCGGCCGGCCATGGATCATAATAAAAGCAAAATCAAAAAAGAGTTTTCCCTGTTCCGTATTCAATGAAAAATCATTCAGATCCAGATTGTTCCCCGTTTCGCTATCTACAAAATGCCGGGCGCCCATAATCAACAATCGATGGTCATACTTCTCCCGGTCGATATGGTCGATAATCAACCTGGCACTATTGAGCGAAATCTCCCGCTCTTCTGAAGGTCCGCCCGCTATGATGGCAATACGCATAGTTAGATATTACGATATTTTACAATATGTAAATATAATTTAAAATTCCAAAAAATGCGCATAAAAAAATTTTGATTCTCAGGACGTAATGGTCTGGTTAATCGCGCAGTCAGAAATTGGAAATCTTCGCCTGCTGGGGTTCCGAAGTGATTATCGGTACTTCCGGGGCACACGGGTCGTGGCGAATAGTCGTTTGATGCTGTATTGCCCGCTCCCATGACTGATCAGTAAAAGCAATCCTCCCACGATGGCCATATTTTGCATAAAATCTATGGCTCCTTCGCGTTGCATTTCGATGGGATCATTCCACCAACTGTGGATGATGAAGGTGATCGGGACATAGTATATTAACAAAAGGATAGAGGCAATAGTAGTCCTGTATCCGATCAACAACATGATCCCCCCTACCACCAATAAAAATATAGCCCCGGACAGGAGCATGTCCTGGTTCCAGGTAATTCCATAATCCGTCATCGTTCTTTTGGTCCGCGCAAAATAATAAATCGAATCGTACGCCTCATACAGGAACATCGCGGATAAAAAAATTCGGCCTAGCAGGTTGATTATTCCTTTCATGCCATGAAAATAGATAAAATATTTACATTAGTCATGAAGAATTAACATTGGCACCTCGGTTTTCCAGCCAACCTTCTTAGTTACAGATTTGTGAAAGATTCTTTGAAAAAAATTTTTCCTGCGGTCCACCAACACCAGTAGATCGGCTTCATTGTCCCGGGTAGTCCGTCGGAGACCTTCGACGATTTCGGAAGAATTGATCTGAATAAATGAGGTCATTCTGTCGCCCATCAATTGATCCAGTTCCCGGATGGATTGCTCTTTGCTTTGTTCGGTCAATTCCCCCACATGAACGACCGTAAGACTAGCATTGGTCCGGTCCAGAACGCGGTTGAGCGGCCTGATCACCTCTTCATTGAGGGCCTTGAGATCGGATCCAAAAACTATCCGTTGGAGCGGAGAATAACTCCGGTCTTCAGGAATGATCAAAATTGGAACGTCGACGCTTTTGATCACCTGCAGTGTATTGCTTCCAATCATATAACTGCCTGAGGTCCGGGAGTGGCCTTTGGTTCCCATCACTACAAAATCGGGGTTCATATCTTCGTTGTAATTGATCATATCAACCACGGATCCCACCCCCATTCGCTTCGTCACGATATTGCCCGGGTTGTGAAAAAGGGAATTCAATTTTTGCTCCTGGATATCGAGATGCTTCTCCACGTCCGCTTTCAGAGTCTCCAAAATCGAAGAAATGATAACTTCATTGGGTTGGTATGGAATATCATATGAATGGATCAGCACGTAATGCATCGGTTCCTCCCGGTACATATCCACAGCGTATTTCATCGCATTTTCCGATTTGGGGCTGAAATCTGTTGGCAGAAATATCGTACGCATT
>CALEIL010000350.1 GCA_937876435.1 uncultured Bacteroidota bacterium | reverse complement strand
GCACCCCATAGGGCAGGTCGTTGATGGCGAGGGATGATCGTACATTTCCACTGCTTTTTTGATAAATAAAGTATTCCTGCCGAGACTTGAAGGTTGTAGAAAGGGCAAAATAGTTCATTGAGTTAATAATATCACCAAGTACTAATACAGCTTTTTCAGTCTTGTGCAATTGAAGAACTGTTAATAAGTCAGAATTGTCCGGAAATTGATGAAGACCAAAATCAATATAGTATTTGAGAGAAAGCTCTCCTTTTTCAGCATTGTAATAGTAGATATTATTATTATCTCGACGGCACATTAATATTTCGTCCTTCATTTCTCGACTAAAAGGATTGTAAATGGTCGTATAATCCTCCCAATCTTTTCCAAAGGGTAATAGCCCTCGAATAGGATTGAAATTAGAATTTCGCAATACATAAGTAAAGTAATCATTCCCATCTTGACTTAAAGTACTACCATTATAAGTCACCCATTTTTTATCTGCCGTATGGATAAACCAATGAGCTAATATTATATTATCTTTTTTTAATTTGTTTCCGAGATAGTTTAGATCCTGATCATAAGATTCCAATTTAATTCCTGGCAAATCCCATATCAGGATGGTTTTATCTTCTTTAGTATATTCAAAATCAGACGGATGCACTAGTTCTCCAGGCCCCTTTCCAGTACTGACTGTATGTAGGTGTTGCCCTAAATCATCGAACAACATCATTTTACGTCTCATACCATCTAAAATATAAATACGATTATTGACCAACAATATTCGCGCTACTCGTCCTATATAACCTTCTATGGTATTCTCTAATGCGATGACTTTCTTGATTTTTGCACTCCCAAAAGAATCTTCATAAAAATTAACCGATATTTGTTGTGCTTTATTATATTTACTAACCTCTGATTCTTGACAACCGTATAAATAAATAAATATATAAAATAAGTAAAATATTTTTTTCATATTTTCCTAGTAAATTTATCTATTAATTAAAAATAACATGTTACTTACAATTTGACAAGTAACATGTTATTTTGCATCATATCATAATTTGGCTTTACCTGTTTTCAATCCAAACTCATGGCAGCAGACGGTTGTCGATGGATCAACTGGATCCTTCCCAGTTGAATAATTGTCTACACAGGATGTTGCACTTGTACAACTTATAGCATATCCATCTCCGCCATAGGTATCTGCATCGGCATTTTGAAGGCCAACCAATCCTGTCACAAAACTTACCAGAAAAAACGATCCGAAAACTAATAACTTTTTCATAAAAAATCAATTTATAAAGTTTAAAAAACACGATAAATTCGCCAATTAAACGACTATCGAAAAATATCACTGTAAATTTGGATAATTATTTTTATAAAATTTTGATCATTTTTACTCAATTTTAATCATTTTTAATCATTTTTAATCATTTTTCGCATAAATCTTCTACTGCAGCATGCTCTGCTTATAGCATTGGGCTCACTTTTAGTTATTAGAATACTACACATTAAATTTGGTGTGGCAAAAAGTCCCGTATGCTTGAAGATTGGAAAGAAATAAAATTTAACAAATATGAAACCAATGATTTTAGATCGAAAGATACATTCCATCTTTGCCCCTACAATCCTATCAAGTTAAGAGGTAAGAAATCCCTAAATCATATGATTCCGTGATCAAAATTTACGTATATATCGACAGGTTCTCAGTAAACGTCTGCGGAATTTGCCGGAGGGCATACGCCGTGGGGCCGTGCGGCTCTCCGGGGATCTCATTCACCCCCAAACACACACTCATTCACACCCTCGCCACTCACACACCGGCAACTGATCACTGACACACTGACCACTGAAAAGTAACATACTAAAAACTAAACCACCTTTTTAAACGCCTTCATCCAGTGGTCAGCCATCAATTGAGCACCTGCCAGGCTGGGATGTACGCCATCGGGTGCCCAGTATGACGTGGGTGCCCGGTTCAGCGCTTTGTCAAAGATGGATTGGAACGGGACGAATTCCGCATCGTACTTTTTAGCCAATTCCCTGGAGGCTGCGCGATACTCATCAAAGACCGGAACCCACTTTTCCCGTTGGATCGCGGTGCCTTCCAGCAAAACAAAGGGCTCACATATGATCAGAGGTGTGTCAGGCCTGGCATTGACCGTTCGCTCCAGCAAAGCATCGTAATCCCGCCGGTACGTTTCTGGTGTACCCGGATAATCATTCAGCGAATGCCAGTGATCGTTGACCCCGATCAGGATGCTGATCACATCGGGTTCCAGTTCCAGCGCATCCACATCCCAACGATCGGCCAGTTGAAATACCTTATGTCCACTGATGCCGCGATTGAATACGGTCGGGTGAAGGGAAGGGTATCGCTCATGCAACTGTGCCGCGGCCAGAAAAGCATAACCGTGGCCCAATCCCACTGCCTTGTCCGGCAACTGACTATCCTTGCTTCTGCCTGCATCGGTGATAGAGTCACCCTGGAAAAGGATAACCGTCCGGTCTCTGTCCTGAGGGGAAGGTTCTGATTCTGTAGTCAGGGTTTGGGGTAATATCGGCAACAAGGTAGCTGTAGTTGATAATTGAAGAAATTCGCGTCGTTCCATATGTAGTTTGATTTTTATAATATTGAATTAAAAATAAATTTGTCGGTTGTCAGCTATCGACTGTTGGCTACTGGCTGTTCGCTGTTCGCTGTAAAATTTGGCTCGAAAATCTCTTTCTGCCTGCCTGGTACAGGTAGACTCACATCTCTAATATCTAAGTTCTACCAACTAAGTACTGCATCATGAGTGTGGCGAAATGGTCCAGTGCCTTTTTATCGCAATATGGCGGATCAATATAATCAAAAATATAGTTAGAAAAATATTGAGCACCGGAGAGAATCCGGTATTTTTTAGGATCAGATAAACCAATCCCCCGGCATAGCAGGCCAGGGCGTAGATTTCCTTTCGGAAAATAAGGGGCTGGATGTTGGTGAGGACATCGCGTATCACACCGCCAACCACGGCAGACATCACACCCATGTTGATCGCAATAAACGGCGTAAACCCCAGATTGAGGGTTTTCTCCAGACCGATGATGGTAAATATTGAGATGCCGATGGTGTCAAAAACAAACAGCGTCCTGTTGAACCGCAACAGCCGGGTCTGGAATAATACAGCCAGGAGGAAACCCGCCAAAATGTAAATAAAGTAATGCGTAGCCTCGATCCAGAAAACCGGAGTGGCATCCATCAACAAATCGCGCAATGTACCACCACCCGTCGCAGTCACAAAAGCCACTACCAGGGCCCCGAAATAATCAAATCGCTTGTTCAATGCCGCCAGGGTACCACTCATGGCAAAGGCAAAGGTGCCGAAGTTGTCCAGATAACTGACCAGAATGGAATCCATACTACGATTTGAAATAGTCTATTAACAAAGGTCGAAATATATCTGTATTTTCGAAATGAAATTTCTAAGATCATTATCGTAAATTTTTCTTCATGATCATACACCTTATAGCCAGTCCCCGGAACGTATCCACCGCCCTCATGTACAGCACGGCGCAACACAGTGAAATTTTTCCGGTGGATGAACCCTTTTATGCCTGTTATTTGAAAGAATCTGGGAAGGACCATCCGGGGAGGGAGGAAATTCTCAGAAGTCAACCCATCGATCGAGAAGAAGTATTTGGGCATCTCAGGGAATTGGAATCCAGATATCCGGTGGTTTTTGTGAAAAACATGGCTCATCATATTCGCAAAGAGGACTTGCTTTTGATGTCCGACTGGAAGCATTGCTTCCTGATCAGACATCCACGATTGCACATATTTTCCTTTACCAGGGTCATATCACATCCAGACCTCGATGCGCTGGGAACAACCCGACAACGAAAACTGTACGATATTCTCGTATCGCAAGGGCACGATCCCTACGTCATTGATTCCCATCATCTGCTTCTCGATCCCGAAAAGGAATTGACCGGATTATGCCACTATCTGGTCATCGATTTCCAAAAAGATATGCTCCACTGGCCCGCAGGATCAAAGCCATTCGACGGTTGCTGGGCGCCCTACTGGTACAGAAGTGTCTGGGGTTCTTCAGAATTTAGTGCGCCCAGGGAAGTAGATCAGGTCGAGCTCCCCGGTTATCTGATGCCGCTGTTCGATGCCTGTATGGTGGATTATCAGTATCTTTCTGACCAGATTAAAAAATGAAACATGTTGCAACAATTTGATCCCCGGAATGAAAATATTCAAATTTGGGTCGGTGACGGCCTGAAACACCGAAAGGAAGCTAAAGTATCCGTGTTTGACAGCAGTGTCCAGGGAGGAGATGCGGTGTGGGAAGGAATCAGGGTATATCAGAACGGGGTCTTTGCTTTGGATTTCCACGTGGACAGACTTATGAATTCTGCCAAAGCACTGGCTTTTAACTCCATTCCTGATCGATCTTTTATCCGACGCGCCATATATCAAACCCTGACAGCCAATGAGATGACGAGCGATGTGCACATCAGACTGACTCTGACCAGGGGTGTAAAAATCACCAGCGGAATGGATCCCCGGCTCAATCAATCGGGCCCCTGCCTCATCGTGCTGGCGGAGTGGAAACCACCTGTATACAACAACGAGGCGGGTATCCGTGTCATCAGTACCTCGGTAATGCGAAATTCTCCCCTTCACCTGGATTCCAAGATCCACCACAGCAATCTGCTCAACAATATCCTCGCCAAAATTCAGGCCAACGTGGCCGGCGTCGATGCCGGTTTGATGCTGGACACGCAGGGATTCGTTGCCGAACTCAATGGCACCAATGTTTTTCTGATCAGGGATGGTCAGGTATTCACCCCACATCCCCACGCCTGCCTACCCGGAATTACCCGCAAACTGACTATGAGGTGCTGCCGGGATCTGGAGATTCCATGCTTCGGGCAAAATCTAAGCCTCACTGAGTTCTATACCTCCGATGGGGTTTTTGCAACAGGCACTATGGGGGAATTGACCCCGATCGTGGAAATCGACGGACGAAGCATAGATTTTGAAAAAGGAAAAGCCCTATTTGAAAAAATCAACGATCGATTTCACCAGCTTATTCCGGAATTGTGTACCAATATCAAGGAACTCCAGGTCTGACCGACCTTCTGGTAAATCTTTGATGGTTTGGTTTAGGAGGTTCAGGAGCTTACCTCATAATATTCAAACGCCCCCAACCACTAAACGTCATCGTTTCCAGGTACATAATTCACTGGATACCTGCCCTGGCCACCCCAACCTGCTCCGGGTAAACTTCTGAGCACACAGGACGCAAGTACCGCTCTCCATACCCTGTTGGACAATGCGGGTTCCTATGTCAGAAGCTACGCTACCTTTGTATTACTTTATCAATGCTTTTTCTTTCCCCGGCAACTTCGCATATACCAGATCGTACGATTCCCTGGTCCATTCCAGGTATTGTTGTTTACTTATCCGGGGACTGATCTCGATGGTATTCCAATGCCGTTTGTTCATATGATATCCGGGTTTCACCTCCGGATACCGCGCCCGGAGTTCAATCGCTTGCTCAGGATCACACTTGAGATTGACGGACTCAAAGTTGTCGATGTCGGTCAAAGCAAACATTTTACTCCCGACCTTAAAAACGAGCGTATTGGGACCAAAGGGCATAGATTCCGATGTCCCCGGCAGGGATAAGCAATAATCGCGAAAGATTTCGATGTCCATTAAATTAATCTTACTTTTTAAAAGTCGATGCAATGCTTGTAAATATAACCGTTTTTCTTCAGGTATCTTTGTAGTATCAAACAGCAATTGAATTCGATGAACATTCGTAAGTTTTTCCGGGAAGAAGATACAGAGTTTGGACTGCGGATCGTGCTGGGCGGAGGAATTCCATTGTTTTTGTTGACTTTTTTGGGTTTTCCCAAAGAAGGACTCCTGATCATGATCGGTTCCACCTACGTTTCCGGAATCGACATCCCGGCTGAGCTGCCGCGAAAACTTCGTCTGATGGCCTTTTCACTGATCGCCACGCCCCTGGTTTTTATGTCTATTTCATTGGCCTACCCTTACCCTTACCTCTTGTATTCTATTCTGGCTGGTTTGATATTCCTGATAAGTTTTTTGGCACCCTTTAGTTATCATTTTGGGAAGGTCGCGTTTATGTCCAATCTGGCGATCATGCTGTCCTTGAGTTTTGCCTCGACGCTCAGTGATCTTGCTGAAATCTTTCATACTGCTCTATTATTGTTTGCGGGGGGAGCGTGGTATATGGCTTTTGCCGCTCTGATGCATTTTATCCAAAGACCCGTGCAGGTTACTCGCAGGGTCATCGACGTCCTGGTCCATACGTCCGAATATTTTATTACCCGGAGCCATTTGTTTGATCCCGATTTTGACCGGGATCTTATCGTTCTGGATCTTGCCCAAAAGCAGGCATCCCTGACCGATGCCCATGAAAAAGTACGCGCAATGTTGATGAAGGATTTTGATTATTCCCGCCATACCAACAGCCGCATGGGCCGCATGTTATATTTCTTTGCCTCCCTGATCGATCTATTTGATGAAGCGATGGCCACCTCCTGGAGATTACAGCAAACAACAGAAATATTAGAAGACTCTGTGATCAATAAATTATTCCAGGATATGAACGGATCCATTGCCGATATCCTCAAAATGATGGCAGATTATCTGAATCATGAGGTCCACATGAAGGATCTTCTTCAAATCCGGTCAGAACTTAAAAAGAAGAACGGGGAAGTGAAAAATGAACTGGAACAAATGAGACAAAATCTCGATTCCAGGCAAGTTTCCGGTGACATCTATCACGCCTACAAACCCATCCAGTTGTACATCGAAAGACAGATGGATACCTTGGAATATATGATCATGATTCTGGAAGGCAAACCTAAATCGAGCCGGTTAGAAATCAAAGATAAGGACCTCCGTCACTTTGAGACCAGGGACCGGCTCCGAATAGAACAGCTCAAAAGCCACCTGACCTTTAGCTCTGGCTATTTCAGATACGCCCTGAGAGTCATGGTTACAGCCATGACGGCCTATTTCATTGTTCAGTTCGCGGGGTTTCAAAATCCCAACTGGGCCCTCTTCACCGTACTGGTTATGCTCAAAC
>CALEIL010000349.1 GCA_937876435.1 uncultured Bacteroidota bacterium | reverse complement strand
ACCTCTGGTTAAATCTTTTCCTAACTGGATTTTTCCGTATGCTTTATTAGAAAGTAGGGCTTGATGGTCCGTGTTTGCAGTAACGAAGTCCACACCTCTCATACCGCTAGCGATCATAGTCTCAACAGCGTTACTTCCTCCACCGCCTACACCGACGACCTTAATAATTGACTTCTCTCGTGATGGTATATCAAATTCCATAATTTATCTTTTTAATGTGACGTAATTTTATTGTTTTGAATAATGAACTTAATTTAGGTCAGAATCAGGACTGGCTTCAAACCAACCCTTTGTCCTGTTGAACATATCATTCCAAAAAGTAGGCTTTTTGGGGTCTGATTTACCCGTTCCGGTATGATCATTCTGATCTTCTTCATCGTCGTAGTCATCGATGTTCCGGCTGGTGGGTCGGTCTTTTGGGCTTGATGCCTGACTGGCAGCGATGGATGCAGGCTGAAAATCTTCAACCAGGATTTCTTCCTCTTCTTCTATCTCCATTTCAATAGCCATCGCATAGGTACGGCTTTCCAGACCATTGAGGAGCAAACCAATCGATGTAGAAAACACCGGGCTGCTCAAATCTTTGATGTAACCATGGGCCAGATGTTCGATCGGATAACTGACTTTGGTCGGGATCCCGGTGTGGTATTCCACCAGATCCTGGATGTTCTTTAACCGGGAACCACCACCTGTCAGCACGATGCCCCCGATCAATTTATCTCTGTATCCGGATTTGCCAATCTCATACATGACGTACTCGAGAATTTCCTCCATCCGGGCCTGAATGATCAAAGCCAGATTTTTCTCCGAAATTTCCTTCGGAGCCCTTCCTTTGAGACCGGGAATGGTGATAATTTTATTCTCCAGAACCTCTTCAGCCAGAGCGGAGCCAAATTTCACCTTGAGCTTCTCAGCCTGATAATTCATAATCGTGCACCCTTCCTTGATGTCCCGGGTGACCACGTAGCCTCCAAATGGGATAACCGCGGTATGTCGCACGACCCCCTCGTAAAAAATCGTAAGATCCGTTGTGCCCCCGCCTATATCCACCAGAACGATCCCGGCTTCTTTTTCTTCGCGGTTGAGCACCGCCATGGAGGACGCAATGGGTTCCAGGGTAATATCGGCTACTTCCAGCCCGGCTTTTTTGATACAACGCAGGATATTATTGGAGGCATTGATCTGACCGGTGATGATGTGAAAGTTCCCTTCCAGACGGATCCCCGACATCCCTATGGGCTCTGTAATCCCTCTTTCATTGTCCACGGTATATTCCTGAGGAATGACGTGAAGAATTTTATCGCCGGGAGGCAATACGAGTTTGTACATATCATTGATCAGTTTATCTATGTCTCCCTGGCTGATTTCATCGTGGGCATTGTCTCTGGTCAGAATCCCGTGATGATGGAGGCTCTTAATGTGCTGACCGGCAATGCCGACATGAACGATTTTAACTTTCGCCTTGATCTGTCGTTCGACGATCTGGACTGCTTCCCGGATCGATTTCACGGTCTTTTCGATATTGGACACGACGCCCCGGATGACCCCATCACAGGGTACCCGGCCCAGCCCCAATATCTCGAGCTTTCCATGTTCGTTCTGGATTCCAGCGACGACACAGACCTTGGTAGTGCCTATGTCCACTGCGACCACGACGTCCTCTGGATTATAGTGTTTTGATTTCATAGATGTGTATTTCACGGATTTACGATTTTCTTTCCAATGATTTGATTTTCATACCCGATGACCAGCTCGCTGTACTTGTCCCATCCTATCCGGCTGAGGCCATCCCGAAGAAATATTTTTAAGTTTTCAAATTTATTTTCGATCTGATCGGTATTGTTCAACCGGATGGTAAAGTCTCCTACCAATGGATAGAACACGATCTGACCGGCCTCGTTCACATGAATTTCACTGACATAACCTGCCATAAATTCATCCGCCTCAAAGGCCTTCACCGCCCTGTAGAGATCCTGGTGAATCCGGCTGGAATCCACGCTGTTGTCCAGAGGTAAAAGGGGAATGGCACCGGTTGCCAGGGTCACCCGGGGAGTATAATGATCAGAAACCGGCATAGATATTCCGTCCCTGTCGATGTAATAATCACCCCCATTGTTGCTGTATATTCTGAATAATGGGATGCGTTCTTCCAGTTCGATCTGCAGAACATAATGCTTATCGATGTATGCGCGGCATTCTTTTACGAAAGGGTTATCGTTGTACTCCGCCTCGATCGCCTCCAGGGAGATCGAATCAAGCGGGAGGCCCTGCAGACTATCCGGGTACAATTTTCTAAACGAATATTGCATATCCAGGGAATCGAGCAGACTGTGATCCTGCGAAATTTCGACCACGGTAAAATTCACGCCGCTCAAAAACTGACGATTCAAAAAACCGAAAGAAGTAAACAGACCGATCACTCCCAGTATGACCACCAGTGAAGCCCCCAGTCCAATGAGTCGGTTGATATGTTTCTTCCTGTCTGTCATGATCGTCCGGACAGTTTTATGATCTCCCGGGCAATATTCTGCGCTGCATCCGGGCGATAAAATGGTCGAATATTTTCTTCCAATTTCTCCAATTCCTCTGTTTGGTGCACAAGTTCCACTATCGTGGATATCCCTTGTTGGACCGCTACCTCGTCCCGAAGGAGAATGGCTGCTTTTCTTTCCACCAGCTTCATGGCGTTTTTGGTCTGATGGTCTCCGGCTACGTTGGGGGACGGGATTAGCAGAGAAGCCTTGCCCAGTGCAGCCAGCTCGGTCAGGGTCAATGCACCGGCCCGCGCCACCACCAGATCAGCAGCAACGTACATTTTGCCCATATCTTCTATAAATTTGACAGCGTGTACATTGGGCAATCCTGCCGTTTCACAATTCTGATATTCCTCTTCATACAAGGCCCCGTATTGCCATATAAAATGTACCTCAGGATGGGCAGCCAGCGTGCTGGTATTTTCGCCAAACATCCTGTTGAGGGTGCGGGCACCGAGACTGCCGCCGAGCGACAGGATGACTTTCCTGTCCGCACCAATTCCCAGATCGGCTCTTGCAGATTCCCGGCTCCAGTCTGATGCCAATAACGATTCCCTGACCGGATTTCCGGTCAATATTATTTTTTCTTCTGGAAAGTATTTTTCCATATCCTCAAATGCGACGCAGATCTGATCTGCTTTTTTCGCCAGCATTTTGTTGGTTATGCCTGCGAAGGAATTTTGCTCCTGGATCAACGTGGGAATGTTCATCCGGGAAGCTACTTCCAGCAGGGGTCCACTGGCAAATCCACCTACTCCCACTACAACGTCTGGCTTCATTTTTCGGATCAATCCGTACGATTTTATCAGGCTGCTGATCAGTTGGAATGGAAATGTCAGATTGCGGATCATGTTTTTCCGATCAAGACCTGATATCCATAGCCCCACGATGGGATATCCGGCGGCAGGCACCTTCTCCATTTCCATCCGGCCCTGAGCTCCGACAAACTGGATGTCCGATTGAGGAATAATCGCCCGGACCGCATCGGCGATCGCCAATGCAGGAAATATATGTCCGCCTGTTCCGCCTCCGCTAATCATCACTTTCATCGTTTTCGTCGTTTATATAAATTCCATCCTTTTCCACCTGTCTGCTCACGCTCAGAATAATTCCAAAATGAATCGCGGTAAAAAACAAAGAGGTTCCTCCCATACTGACCATGGGTAAAGTCAGCCCCGTGGCCGGAACCAGATGAACCGACACCGCGATATTGGCCAGTGCCTGTAGCACGATGCTCATACACAGACCGAACGCCAGAATGGCTCCGAACGCCTTTCTGGACCTGGTCAGCAACTTGGTGCATCGAAACAATAGCAGGATATATAAAAACAAAATACCGACCGCACCGATCACGCCGTATTCTTCACATATGATCGCAAAAATAAAATCTGCGTAGGGGTAGGCGATGAAATTTCTCTGTATGCTGTTCCCTGGCCCCTGACCAAACCACCCGCCCTGCGCGATGGCTATTTTGGCCTGAATATTGTCCCGGCTGGCATCCCCTGAAATAAAATCATTGATCCGGCTCATCCAGGTATCAAACCGGGTAAATTCCGGAAAGGCCTGACCGAGTAGAATGAGGAGCGCCAGGCAAATTAATCCGCACAGGAAGATCAGTCCGATGTATTTGAGCTTGATCCGACCGACGAATAACATGACCAGACAGGTGGCAAACAAAATCACAGCCGAAGACAAATCCGAGGGCGCGATCAGGATACAGATGACGATAATGGGTGCCAGAAGCGGCACAAAAGCCGTTTTAAAATCTTTGATATGGGCCTGCCTGGTAGATATATTTCGAGCCAAAAACAGGATAATGGCCACCTTGGCCAGGTCGCTGGTCTGAAAGGTAAGCCCTATGACCGGTATGGCCAGCCAGCGGCGGGCATCGTTGATCTCTTCTCCGACAAACATAGTGAGAATGAGTAGCAGGATGGTCAATACCAAAAAGGAAGGGGCTATGGCGCTGAAAAAGCTGAGGGGAATCTGATGGACCACGTATACGATAAACGCTCCGGCTGCGATGACGAGAAAATGTTTCATCAGGTGATAACCTGCGCCCGGTCCATCCATCCGGTATTCCATAATACCGGCAGAGGAATATACAGCCAACATAGAGGCCAGACTAAGCAATCCGAATACAATCCAGATAGCCCGGTCGCCGCGTATGTTGTTTAGGATATTTTGGACAAAAGTCATCGTAGTCTTCTTTCTGTTTAATATCGCGAAGTCAGTTCATCAAATCAGGTTTACATTTTTATCATCGTACAAAGAGAATCGGGATGCAGGACCACTATTGGAATTCCGAACGTGGCTACCACATCCCCTGACAGTTGTTATACCCTTCCGGGTGAACTATTTCTTTGAAACCTTAGTAGAAATCTTGTCATTATTCTCCCAAATTATTGTTGACTAAACAAATATAAAAAAATTATCACATCTAAAAATATATTTATTCGTTTTTCTCTCATTATTAGTGAAATAAAGATAGAAATAATGCATAATATATACCAATTTCGACCTCACAATTATCTTATTTTCAGTGTAATAATTGCGATCACCGCAAGCATAACTCCAATAATCCAAAATCTTGAAACTATTTTTGATTCGTGATAGCCCAACTTCTGATAATGGTGATGAAGGGGGGACATCTTAAATATCCTTCTTCCTTCTCCGTATTTTCGTTTTGTGTATTTGAAATAACTTACCTGAATGATGACGGATAAATTTTCTATGAGAAATATGCCGCACAATACCGGGATCAATAGTTCTTTCCGAACGATCAAAGCGAGGACGGCTATGACGGCGCCAAGCGAAAGGCTGCCTGTATCGCCCATGAAAACCTGCGCCGGGTAGGCATTGTACCAAAGAAAACCGACGCACGCCCCGACGAATGCGGTACAGAAGATCACCAGTTCGCCTGAGTTGGGAATGAACATGATGCTCAGGTAATCCGAAAAGATCGCGTTGCCGGAAAGGTAGGCAAATATGGCCAGCGCCAGGCCGATGATGGCGGAGGTACCTGCGGCCAGTCCGTCAATGCCGTCGGTAATGTTGGCGCCATTGGATACGGCCATCACCACAATGATAACGATGGGTATGTAAATGAGCCAGGTGAATTCATCATCAAGAAAAGGAATGAGTCCCGAATAGTCGAGCTCATTGCGTTTCACAAAAGGAATGGTCGTTTTAGCCGATTTTTCATCAACATACTTGTAATCGCTGAGAATAACCCCCTGCTCGACCGACACCGGATCCTGGAACTCGCGCACAACCACGTCGTCGTGAAAATACAAAGTAAATCCTACGATCAGCCCCAGTCCGATCTGGCCGAAGATTTTGAAGCGGCCGGCAAGTCCTTTTTTATCTCTTTTAATTTTAATGTAATCGTCAAGAAATCCGATCAGGCCCATCCAGAGCGTGGAGGTGAGCATTAACAGGATGTAAATATTGTCAAGTTTGGCCAACAGCAGCGTAGGGATGACGATGGCGGCGATGATGATGATCCCTCCCATGGTGGGCGTTCCCTTTTTTTCCATCTGACCTTCGAGGCCCAGGTCGCGGATTGTTTCTCCCACCTGTTTTCGGCGGAGCAAATTGATAAGGTTTTTGCCAGAAACAATTGTGATCAGGAGAGAGATCA
>CALEIL010000348.1 GCA_937876435.1 uncultured Bacteroidota bacterium | reverse complement strand
CCAACAAAACCTAAAAGCAAGCGGGCAGAAAGTGCTATATTTGAAAACACTTCAATTAAAAAACCTCGTAACGGTTGACAAAGACGCAGGTTTCAACGCCCGCCAGCATTCAGCGAGAAACGTGATTTTTGATAGCTGATAGCTTGAGAAGGTTGAGATGTGAAGAAGCCCGTGTAATCTGTGAAATTCGGCTAATTCATGATACCACACACTCCACTCACACTCGCTAAGAACTAAAAACTAACAACTAATAACTAAGTTGGGTGAGGGGGTGTAATTGACAAAAAATGGTAAATGTAACCGAGTTCAATTTTTTTCATATTCGGTGTTCTATCCTCATACCCACACTCACACGGCCGATAGCCAGAAGCCAACAGCCAGAGCCAAACAGCCAGATCAAATCATCGCGTTAATGATCATCAAATCTTTTTGCCAAAAATTAATTCATTCGCCAAATCGATTTCCTCATTGGTAATGATGTGAGGCCGGTTGACAAATATCCGTTTATCGACCTTCGCGTTCATTCTCTCCAGAACCTCCACGCTTTCCTCAATCCGGTCCACCGGGATATGCGGATCGGGATTACCGGAACTGATCAGAACCGGAGTTCCGGCAAAATCACCCGAATAGTTTTCTTCATTGATTTTATCTCCGATCAATCCCCCGGTAAACGCAGCGATCCCTCCATATCTGGTCGCGTGGCGGCAGACGAACTCCAAAGTCAAACAAGCCCCCTGGGAAAATCCCGCGAAATAAATATTCTCCGCAGGTATGCCTTGCGCCTTCACTTCATCCAGCAATTCCTTCACCAGGGCCAAAGCAGAACTCAGCCAGGGCTCGTTTTTGGCGGGCGGAACCAAAAACGAATACGGGTACCAGGTATTATTGGTAGCCTGCGGGGCGATCAGGGCGAATTCATCCACGTGTAAATGCCTGGCAAGTTCCAGAATATCACGTGCTCCGGCACCCCGCCCGTGTAGAAGAATCAAAGCTTTTTGAACTTCCTCCACCGATTTTCCTTTCGTATATACATTTTTTACATGCATCCTGATTCATATTTTATCGTCCAACCACACCACCGTCGGTCACAAAAGTGCTGCCGGTAGAATAGGCCGCATCGTCCGAGAACAAAAAAGCCACCATCTTACTCACGTCCGCGGCCTTCGCGTATCGTCCCAGCGGAACCCTTCGCTGCAATTTACCCTGGGCGATCGTGCTATCCTCTGGATTGATGCCCTTTTCGATATGTCTCATCATAGGGCTATCCACGAAACCCGGATGAACCGAATTAACGCGGATTTGTCTTTTCGCCACTTCTTTGGCTGTGGTACGCATTATGCCTACGACGGCGTGCTTGCTGGCATGATAAGCTACCATTCCGGGTTCACCGATCAATCCGGCAATGGAGGAGGTGATCACGATGCTTCCACCATCCTGGATTTTGGGGATGACGTATTTCATTCCAAGAAACACCCCTTTCACGTTGACGGCCATGACCTTGTCAAAAGAATCCTCGGAGTAATTCTCCGTGAGATTCACCTCCCCATCGATCCCTGCGTTGTTGAAAAAAAGATCGATTCTCCCGTACCTTCCGATGGTTTCATCCACGTAGTTTTGCACCTGGACCGATTGGGTCACATCGGCCACCACGTACTCCATTTCCATCCCTTCCTCCTTTGCTTCTGCGACTTTTTCACGAAGTTGATTTTCATCCAGATCCACGAGCATCACCCTGGCCCCTTCCCGGGCAATTTCCAAAGCAGTCGTGAATCCGATCAATCCAGCCCCTCCCGTGATAATGGCTACCTTATTTTCCAGACGTTTCATAATTATTCACTTTCAGGCATTATAAAATAATCTCCGGCAATCGTCGCTCGATGAGCTCCCGCTGAGGCTCCAGCCAGGGAGGCAGTATGAGTTTTTGACCCAATCGATCCGCAGCTTCATCCACGTCATATCCGGGACCATCCGTCGCAATTTCAAACAATACCCCACCTGGCGAACGGAAATACACCGAATGAAACCAGTGGCGATCTATAAAATCGGTGGGGTGCAATCCCAATTGCAATACCCGCTCCCGGAGTTCGGCCAGTTCATCGTCATCCGAAGCTCTGAAAGCGACGTGATGGATAGTTCCCCGCCCGTTGGGTGTGTGTTTGTGTTCCGATGTTTCGATGATCACAGAGCTCCCTAACGGGGCATCGGTGGTGTACAATTGCTGGTTATCCACTTCCGCGGTCAGATCGAATTCAAACACCTCCTTCAGAACCCTCGCTGTGGGATCTGCTTCCTGCAATCGCAAGGTAGTCCCCCAAAAGCCCCGGATGCCATATTCCTCTGGTACGCTGCCGTGGGACCACGCCGGCAACGAATCCACTTTTTCATCAAACACGAGTTCCAACTGCATCAAATCAGGATCCTTGAAGCGGAAAGTCGATTGACCAAATGGCTCTTCGGGCGTATCAAAATCGATCCCCAGTTCACTAAAACGTTCCGCCCAATACCCCATGGAACCGGAGGGCACCGCCAGGCCGACGGACACAGCTTCTCCTACTCCCGGCTTTCCCTGAGCCGCCATCGGCCACGGAAAGAAAGTGAGGCCTGAACCCGGATCTCCATCAGCGTTACCATAAAACAAATGATAGGTTCCGGGGTCGTCCTGATTCACCGATTTCTTGACCAGTCGCATTCCCAGTTGCTGAACATAAAACTCTGCGTTGCGCTGGGCATCTCCCGCCATCGCGGTGATGTGATGAATGCCTTTATGATGTGTTTTCATGGCTTTTTAAATTTAAAATAACCCGGTTAACGTTCTAATATAACTTAATTTCCGATGGATTCCAAATAAAGTTATGATCCGGACATCCATCTGATTCCATCAATCAGGATCGGTGTTTCCAAACCCATCAGTTTATTTGTTAAACCACAACCGGATGGATCATCGCCACAACTGGAAGCGGATCATATTCCGCGTATCCTACACGCTTTCACACTCTCCTGATGGACAGAGGCCCAAACATATTGATCAGAGATGCTGGATCACTGTCTTTACCGTCTCTTCCAGCGGTGTGGTAGGCCGGCCGATTAACGCCGACAACACCTTGTCCCCGTCGTATAAATCTCCCTGGGCGATACCCCTATCCCAACTTGCAATGGTTCCCGCCAAATCTTGTGGCAATCCTGCTTTTTCCAACTCCGCTGCGTAATCCTTCTCTGGCAAATCCACATAAGTCACCTCTTTGCCCGAAATTCTGGAAACCTCCGCTGCCAGATCAGAAAGCGTAAAGGCATCGTCACCAGCGAGTTCGTATACCTTTCCCTCGTGCCCCTCCGTCGTCAACACGTGCGCTGCTGCTTCAGCATAATCTTTCCGGGTGGCAGAAGAAATCTTACCGTCCCCGGCGCTGCCTACCAATTTCCCGGAAGCCAAAGCCTGCGATACAGACCCGAGATAGTTCTCGGTGTACCATCCATTACGTAAAATGGAATATGGAATACCAGAATCCTTCACGATTTGTTCAGATTCTTTGTGTTCTCCAGCCAGATTGATAGATGAAGTGTCCGCATGCAGCAGACTGGTATAGACGATTCTTTTGACTCCTGCATCTTTCGCCGCCTGGACAACCCTGGAATGTTGCATTCTACGCTTACCTATCTCACTGGATGAAATCAACAACAGGGTATCAATTCCATCCAAAGCTCCTGATAATTTCTCCCCTGTATCCGTGTAGTCGAAGGAACGTACTTCCACGTCCAGGTCTTCTGCTTTTTCCGGGGAACGAACCAGCGCTACCAATTCAGCCGAATGGGCTTTCCCCTGGAGAGATTTGAGTACCAGGCGTCCCAATTGACCGGTAGCTCCTGTAATTCCGATTTTCATATTTTTTAAGTTTTACTATTAAAAATTTACTGTGGGAAAGTTAGTACTCCATTTCATAAATCCTTAAAACTTATGAAACAGAACACTAGACGAGAATGAATCTTCCCTTTATTCTATTACTATCATAAATCCTTAAAACTTATGAGGGGTTCTTTTTCACAGTATCCATCGAAAGCTTTATATAGCTTATAACTATGCTGCCCGCCCCGGATAGGTATCCTCGGTTCCCACATCCAAGATCTATCTGACCTTTGGTCTCGCTCATTTCGTTGCCAGGACTTCATTCGGTCTTGCTTAAAGAAGGAACCGTACCGGGGGGAACAAAAATGGATTCTACTCTTTTACAAACTGAACATCACCGTTGAGTCTCACTTCCTCACTGACCATCACCCCACCAGCTTCCAGCGCGGCGTTCCAGTTGAGTCCCCATTCTTTTCGGTTTATTTTACCGGAAAAGGTAAATCCGGCTTTTCTATTGCCGTACGGATCGGTAATCAAGCCGCCAAAGTCGACATCCAGAACCACTTCCTTCTTGATACCTTTGATTTCGAGTATACCTTTCAATTGGTAATTATCCTCGTCGAGTTTATTGACTTCGGTACTCTCAAAAGTAAGTTGCTCGTATTTTTCAGACTCAAAAAAATCAGCACTTCTCAGGTGGTTGTCCCGGTCTTTGTTATTGGTGTCAATCGAAGCGGATTCAATAGTAGCGGACACTTTTGCGTTGCTAAAATCCTCATCAGCACAAAGAATAGTCGCGTTGAAGTTTCTAAATTCTCCCTTTACGTTGGAGATCATCAGGTGTTTAACTTTGAAGGTCAGTTCACTGTGCGTGGGATCGAGTACCCATTTTGTTTTTGAATTGTTCATTTTTTATGTTTTTATATTTGATTAATTAATGTAAAGATACGGGGAGTCATGTACGCCTCCCTTCACCTATGTTAAGAAGTTTGTATTGAGGTGTGTTTTTTGGAAAACAACACCTTATCGAGAGAAAACCGACCACTTCCGGTAATTAAAAGGACCAGGTACATCAGGATGTACAGGAACCCTTTCTCCTGCGTGGCAAATGGATCAGAAGCGTGCGCAATAAGGACCGCGGTCAGCATAACGAAGATCAACGGAATCACCGCGAACCGGGTGCCCAGGCCCAGAATCACCAGGATGGAACAACCGATTTCTGCCAATATAGCCAAAATCAGGCTGACTTCGGGCCCAAGACCCATAAAATCCATGAACTTAACCGGGTCCTGAGACAACCGGCTGATTTTGGGGAATCCATGGGTAAACATCATCAAGGATATCCCTATGCGTCCTATCAACAAAGCTACGTCGATGTGTTTCGGGGCCGGAGATACTTTAAAAAGTGATTTCATAAGTTGTGTTTTAATTTGATACGACAAATATCGAATCCGGCCAGCCTCCTTTACATTCACATAGGTTAACTTCTATCTCGACCTCCCACTAAACGTTTTTTTCATTCACAATCTTTTCCAAATCCGGTGACGAGTATATTTCCTGTATACCAGATCCATATATCAGAAGCCACAAAGGCGACCTGAGCAGATTAAAAAGTGAAAATAATCCATTTACTAAAATGGATCTTCTGGCATCCGTCCCAAAAATTTCCCATTAAGTCGAAAATGGTTTTAACATAGTGGAATAAAACGATCGAATCTTCTTATTTTTGAGCCCGAACCCGACCAACCATAGAGTTCGAAGCAGACTATAAATTCTTGAACAGCACATGGGAGTATCCATAGAATTGATCTTACTGACCCTATCCCTCCTTTTTTTCCTGAGCATACTGGCAGGAAAGGCAGGGTACCGGTTTGGAGTGCCTGTATTGCTTTTGTTTCTTGCCGTGGGGATGGTTTTTGGCAGCGATGGTTTTGGCATCCAGTTTCAGAACATCCAATTGGCACAAACCATCAGTTCGGTTGCTCTGTGTATTATTCTGTTCTCGGGTGGGATGGATACCAAGATAGAGGATATCCGACCCGTGCTGGCCCAGGGAGTGATCCTGGCTACGATCGGTGTGTTGTTCACCGCGATATTAACCGGGCTTGCGATCTGGCTTGTTCTGGGCTTGACGATCAAGTCTGCCTCGATAGGATTTATGACTTCTTTGCTGTTGGCGGCGACCATGTCGTCCACCGATTCGGCTTCGGTATTTTCAATCCTGAGGTCGAAAGGTCTCAGGTTAAAAAACAATTTAAAACCATTGCTCGAGCTGGAAAGTGGAAGCAACGACCCGATGGCGTACGTGCTGACGATCACCCTCATAGGGATGGTGGGCATCAATAGCCAGCCAAACTATCTGGTGGCTATTCAGAATCTTTTGTTACAGTTGATCATTGGGGGAATCGCTGGATTTCTATTTGGAAAAATAGCGATTTATGTCATCAATCATATCCGGCTCGAAAATAAATCGCTCTACCCTATCCTGGTATTTACGTTCTGCATCTTCATATTCTCCATGACCTATTTTATCCGGGGCAATGGCTATCTGGCTGTTTACGTGGGGGGATTGGTAATCGGAAATACCCGGTTTGTTCACAAACGCACCGCGATCAACTTCTTCGATGGGATGGCTTGGATGAGTCAATTGCTGATGTTCCTCACTCTGGGGTTACTGATCAATCCATCTGAATTGGTTCCAATCATCGTTCCCGGATTGATCATCAGTATTTTGATGATTTTTATCACGCGGCCTTTGAGTGTATTCTTGTGTATGTTGCCATTCCCCCAAATGGGAGTCAAGGACAAAGCATTTATTTCCTGGGTGGGACTGAGAGGTGCCGTCCCGATTATTTTTGCGATTATGGTCCTGGCTGCTGATATTACCAACGCGAGACTGATGTTTAATATAGTTTTCTTCTGCACCCTGGTTTCTCTGGTCATACAAGGCACTACGCTCGCGCAGGTCGCCAAATGGCTGGGTCTCGATCAGCCTCCGGGGGATGAAGCCAGGGAATTGCAAAATTTTGACATAGAATTTTCCGACGAAATCAAATCGGTCACTTCTGAAATCAGACTGACCGAAAATTCATTGCTCAACGGCAACCATCTCATGGACCTCGCCCTGCCTGAAAAAACAATCGTCGTTATGGTCAAACGCGACGGGAAGTATTTTGTCCCCAATAGCGAAACGCCCCTATACGCCGATGACATGTTGCTCGTCATCACCGATGACTACTCCGCATTGCGCGAAACCTACCAACGACTGGGGGTGCGGTATTGAGGTCGGGAGTCGGGATGCGGGATTCGGGATGCGGGATTCGGGAGTCGGGATGCGGGATTCGGGATGCGGGAATCGGGATTCGGGAATCGGGAATCGGGATTCGGGATGCGGGGTTCGGGGTTCGGGATCAGGATTCGGGATCAGGGATTCGGGACGACAGTTCCTTCCGGATCCGACTCAGCGATTGGGGTCTGATGCCCAGGTAAGTGGCAATCAGGTATTGTGGAATCCGCTGGATAAAGTGTGGGTACAACTTCGCGAACTCCAGGTACCGGGTCCTGGCTTCTTCGCTATTGGTTTTGGCGATCCGATAATGGAGATGCGCCAGATAATTCTGAAGCAAAACCCTGAAATACCGGTCCCAAACCGGGTCGGAGTCACAGAGAAGGGCAAAACTTTGTTTGCTCAACATCAATACCCGGGTAGGCTCGAGGGTTTCTATCGTGGAGACCGCGGGCTGATTGGTGAAATAACTGGCCGAATCCGTAATCCAGTAGTTCTCCAAAGCAAACTGAATCGCATTTTTGTCCCCTTTCTCGTTGATGTAATAAGAGAAACAGGAACCTTCCAGTATAAAATACTGGTAGTTACACGATCTCCCGGGTTCCACAAAAAATTCCGTTTTATCGAACGACTTCTCAAACGCCAGTTCTTCAAACCGGGCATAAGCCGATTCGGTCAGCCGATTTCCCAGCGTTTTTTCAACCGATGCCCAAAGTGCCGGATACTTCATATCTGGAAAGTTGAATGATAAACCACCATCCTTCGTTTGTTACATACCAGCGATGTACTGGTTTGCTTCTTCTTCCTTAAACCGGGCGTTGGCCCCGTCCCAATGCAGTTTCTTGCCCGGGAACTGCGCCGCTATCACACCCAGCAATATAACCTCGGTCAATTTTGATGCATACGAGAACGGTGCGCTGCATTCGTCTTTCCCCAGACAGGCGTCGACAAACTGATGGTAGTGCTTCGGAGATTCCCCGGCGTAATCCCGTACCGGTTCTCCCATTTCACCCTTGACGTCGTATTTGTCAATATCGATCGTCTGGTATTCTCCTTTCACGATCAGTCTGGGCAATTCCATAAAATGCGGCAGCAACAATCTTTGACCTTTTTCACCTATAAACATAGCGCCCTGATCGGGTAACTCTTCGTTATTGGGCAATCTGAGTTTTTTCTGCAGTTTGGGGGCGCCCGCTCCGTCGTACCATACCCATTTCAGTTTGCTGGCGGTATATGGCGTACCTGGAAAAGTATAAGTCACTTCATTTTTTTCAGGGTGACCGTATCCGTTGGGTTTGCGGCATTTATTCCTGACCGTCAATGGCACACCCAGTTGGAGTGCATTGTAAGGGGTATCAAAAATGTGGACCCCCATGTCTCCGAGTGTTCCACAGCCGTAGTCGATGATTTTTCTCCAGTTGCCCGGGTGATACATTCCTTCTTTATACGGGCGTTTTGGTGCCGACCCCTGCCACAATTCCCAGTTGAGATGAGTGGGTACCGGATCGCTGCCCTGAGGCTCCTGCCCATCGTATCCCCATACTTTGGGAGACCAGGCGATGACTTCTTTTACTTTTCCGATGATACCTCCCTGGATCAATATGGTCGCCAATTTGTAATCGTAGAACGAATGGACCTGAATCCCCATCTGGGTCACCAGATTCCGTTCCCGGGCAACCTTATCCATTTCCCGCGATTCGGCGACAAAATGGGTCAACGGTTTTTGACAGTATACGTGCTTATCCTTGTTCATGGCCATCAACGAGACCGGCGCATGGATGTGATCGGGCGTGGAAACTACCACCGCATCGATCTGATCGCCCATCGTATCGAGCATTTTCTTGTAATCCTCAAATTTGCGGGCACCGGGAAATTTCCGGGCGGTTTCATTCAGTTTATTTGCATCCACATCGCACAGAGCGACGATCTTGACGGATGGGTGCGAAGCGATATCGTTGAGGTCGCTCACTCCCATCATCCCCAGTCCCACCTGGGCTACCCGGAGCTGGTTGGCTGGATTAAATGAGCTTAGCGAAAGGGGTAACATTCCTGCCAGTGCACCGGCGCTTGTGGTTTTTATAAAGCTACGTCTTTTCATTCTTGTACGATTGATTTATATTTGGGTGGTATTATTTAAATTAATATTACTGAGCGATCCTCCTGATCTTGATATTGCGGAACCACAAGGAACTTCCGTGGTCCTGAAATCCTATTAGACCGTTCCGGAACTTGCCATAGTCGGGGTATTTATCCCATTTTCCCGCATTTCGCCGCTTATTCCAGTCTTCGGATCCGTGTTCAAAACTCAGCAGTTTGACCCCATTGAGCCAATGTTCGGTCCGGTCAGGAGCCACCACGATCCGTGATGTATTCCATTCACCGGTCGGGTGGAGTACCTTGTTGTCCACTTCCACGGTATGCATGGCATAATCGGCCCCGGTCATCTGCCAATCCTGGAGTTGTTCGGGGTGTTCTGCCCCAAACTGAGAATTGTATCCCACCAGATCGTGGATCGATGCGTAATTTTCGTCGTCGATCAACTGATATTCCGGTGACACTCCGGAGGGTGATTTGAATTTATCTCCTTCCTGCACGTGATAGAATATTCCGCTGTTTCCACCTTCCGGAATTTTCCATTCGACCGAGAAATCAAAATAATCAAATTTCTCTCCTCCATAGACGACGTCTTTGCCGCCTGTGTAATCCTGTTCCAATTTCAATTCCGTATCGTAGTACAGCATTCCGTCGTTGACCGTCCAGCCCGGAGGTAAAGTTTCTCCGTTGAAGCCCCGCCATTTGGCCGCGTGTTCTTCATCCAATAGGTTGATCCAATCGGTTTGCTCAGAGGTCATTTTTTGGGTGGCCTGGGAGGTGTCTCCATTGCTCTGGTCATTATTTCCCTGGTTGCCACAACCGGTAAAAAGCATCGGCATGGTCAGCAAAAGGAAGTATAAAGTTTTCGTTTTCAATGTGTAAAGTTTTCTCAAATAAAAAAAATAAAACCATTTCTCTCGGGCAATTCTGAAACTGCTGGTTTTAAGTGCCTAAATTTAGACAAATATTTTGGAATGCAAAATATCTACGGATCAAGTCCGGAGTGACCTGAAGGAGGAGGATCGTTGGAATAGCGAAATTGCCCGGTTTATCTCCTGACCATCGGGCGGGAGGATGGAAATTGAGGTTGAGGTTGAGGGTGGTGGGGTTTTCTGGGGCAGGTGTAAGGCAATGTCCTACGCACCGGCCGTCCCACAGTTGCCTTCCACCGGGTGAATGCAACTACCGTTCCCACCAGCCCTTCACGTTGATATCATCCCTCCCTATCCGCCGCACGGCCTCCTGATATTGTTCCGCATTGGTGGCTTGCTCGGATTCCGGATACAGGTACCGCACCGGATACCGACCATCATTGAGGTTGTCCGGACCAGGTTTGAGTTCCGGGATCCCCGTCCGCCGCACGTTGAACCAGGCCTCGTGCCCCACGCCGATCAGCGAAAGCCACTTTTGGGTCAGGATTTTCTGCAAGTGATCGGTCCCATCCAGCGCCACCGACGCCCGATCAAAATAATCTGCCGGGACCGGTACCCCATAGTATTCAAAACTGGCCCAGACCCCGTTTCGGTAATATTCATCAGCGTCGCCCGAAATATAACCCCGCTCCGCAGCTTCGGCAAGGATAAACTGAACCTCCGAATACTGCATGAACTGGGCATTCACCCCATCGGGCACATCCCGGAATATCGACCCAAACATCGAAATATCGCTCAGATTGATCCCTTTGGAACTGATGGTTTCCCGGGTTTGGCCGTTTCGCAAACCCACGTATCGAGGATTTCCTTCGCCGACACTTTTCACCGTTGGCTGATACAGCACCTTCATCCGCGGATCGTCCCACTGGGTCAGGATCGAATCCACGGTTCTCGTCATCCGGTGCTCCTGGAACAACCCCAGCGACTCATTGAACATGGGCCACTGGTTGGGGGCTGAACCGAGATAGGGGACCACGGCATTCTCAGCATTGGATGAAATCAGTTTGCCGGATAGAGCTAGTTCCTGAATCGCTCCGTATTCATCCAATCGTTTGCTGATCCGCATCAGATAACGAAGCCGGAGCGAATTGGCGAACCGGATCCAGCCATCCAGGTTATTCCCGAACATCACATCACCTTCGATGCTGGCCGTGGTGGATTCCAGCGTTACCGCCGCCCGCTCCAGCACAGCCAAAATCCCGGTTTCCGGATCGGTATAAATCGATTCCTGAGTGTCGTATTTCGGTGAAAAATGGCCGTCGATGGCCTGGATCGCTTCGGTGTACGGGACGTCCCCCCACAAGTCCGTGAGCTGTGAGAAAAGGTAACTGCTCAGAATATCACCCACGGCCTCATACGCTTCGTTATGGCCATCCAGGTCCGACATCGACCGGATGTCGCTGAGCAACCTGAAGATCAGATTCCAGTACGAGCTGTTCCCTCCCATTTCGTATCGATCGATCCGTTCAAACTCCGGGCTGGCCGCAAACTGCGCGAGAAAATTGGCCAAACGAAACCCCTGATTATAAGCGCTTTCGTGCGCCGCTTCGTGGATAACGTTGGTCAGTAAAAATTGGGGGTGCACGTCCTCAGGAGAATTGGGGTTGTGGTTGATATCCTCAAACCCGCGGGTACAACCGTGCAGCACAAGCAGTAAAAATATGAAACCGACAATCCGCGACATAAATGATGCCATAATATTCATCTTAAAATTGTGTTTTTAAACTGATTCCAATACTTCTGGTGGACGGATAGGAGATATCTTCCACCCCGTACACGATATCACGTACCTCGAAGGCGTTGAGTTCGGGATCAAAATGTGGATTTTCAGTCCACAACAAGAGATTTCGCCCGACCAAACCCAGGCTGATTTGTTCGAATCCGAGCCGTTGAACCACCTCATCGGGCAACCGATAATCCAGACTCACTTCCCGCAATTTGAAATAAGTGGCGTCGTACAACGCGCTGGCCTCGTTGCCCCGGTCGTAATAATTGTTGTAGTATTGACTGGCGCTGACGACGGTGGTATTGGGCGCGTAATCCGGATTTTCCTCCGTCCCCACGTTGACTACGCCCTCCCCCACGATGCCATTTTCCCTTCCGATTAAGGTCTCTTTCAGCACACCCGAAGTACTGGCGATGGCTTTGGTCCGCGACACGATGGTTCCGCCCTGCCGCCAGTCCATCAGAACCCTTAGGGATATATTGCGAAAAGTGAAGCCATTGCTCCATCCAAGCATAAAATCCGGGTTGTAATTGCCCAGCAGCCTCAGCGTTCCATCCTGGACAGGCAGCCCGTTGGATCCGTAGAGCACCTGTCCCTCGACTTTGACAAAACCAGTCCCGTACATATCCCCCACCAGCCCATCCTCCCGGGCGATGAAGAACACCGTATTGGATCCGCCCCCACCATCGAAAATATTGGAAGTGGCGGTGACGAACTGATCTACTCCCTCAGGCAATTTGGTGACCCGGCTTTTATTGGTCGTGAAATGGGCCGAAGACCTCCAGGAAAAGCCCTCTCCCCGAACCAGTTCAGCGCTGAGTAAAAGTTCCAATCCGCGACTGCGTACCTCTCCCCCGTTGACGATATAGTGCTGGAAACCTCCGGCCGCTGATATGGGGCGTGAAATAATCTGATCGATACTCACATTCTGGTATACGGTCACATCGGCTTGCAAACGATCGTCCAGAAACCACGCCTCCAGCCCTGCCTCATACGCATTGAGTCGTTCGGGTTTGAGGCTGGCATTTTTGAGGACGGTCTCGTTGGTGACCTTAAAATCGTTGCCGTAGTTTTGGTTGAGCAGGAAATTCTGAGTCGTCTGGTACGGATCGGTGTCATTGCCCACGCTGGCTGCGCTCACTCGACCTTTTAGATAGGAAATGGATGCAGGCAGTTCCACGCTGTTGGATAGAATGTAACTCAATCCAGCAGAATAATATCCAAAGGAATTGTTCCCCGCCGGAAGCGTACTGCTCCAGTCGTTGCGAAAGGTCAGATCCAGGTACAGACTATTTTGCCTGGCCAGACTTCCAGTGGCATATACGCTATTGATCCGTTGCTGATAGAGTTCGCTGTTCCCCACCAGTGGAGTGCGCGAATTCGCTAAGGTATAAATGCCCGGGATGGCCAGTTGGGAAGCCTGGGAATACTGGTACCGGGTCCGTTGGTCGAATCGATTCATCCCGCCAGCCAGGGAATACCGCCATGTTTCTCCCAGCTCCGATTGGTACGAAAGCTGGGCGTTGAGATTGAGTTCATGAAATTTCACCTGATCCTCGCGGTAAGACCCGAAAGGATTGGCGTTGGTGCTGACCGCCCGCCGGAAGGTTCTCAAATCGTGGTAGGCATCCAGGCCGCTGCGAATGGTGAGATTCCAGTGGTCCGTCAACCGGTAGGACGCTGCGACGTTGCCCAACACCCTGTTTTTGGTGAAATCATTGGTGTTCTCGAAGAGCGTCAAGTATGGATTGTTCACCCACAGATAATTGAAATCAAATCGCTGGAGTCCTTCCTGTCCGGCCTGCCAGTAATCCCGCAGGGAGCGGATATTGGTTTGGCGACCCGTCCAGATAAATCCGTACATCGGGTTTTCGTACCCATAGCCCAGGTTGGGACGATTATCACTCCGGGAGTTTACATAATTCAGGAAGGCACTGACGTTCAACCGATCATCGACATCCTGATCCAGGCTAATGGCCAGGCCATCGCGTTTGAGGTTGGTATTGGGCATGATGCCCGTATTGCGCAGATTGGTGTACGACATCCGCGCACCCCCCTTTTCGCCGGAAAGATTGAGCGCGATATTGTTTTGAAAAGTGAGCCCGGTTTCCAGAAAATCCCGCACGTTATCCGGCCTGGACACCCAGGGGGTAGCGGTGATGGGGGCATACGTGCCATCGGGCAGAGTGCGGGCGATAACGTCACCGGCCCGGACGGGATTTCCATCCGCATCCACCGAGGGACTGTCAAATTGGGGAATTAATTGACCTTGATCGAGTCGGGGACCAAAACTGCTGATGCCGCCGTCATTAATCCCGGCACCCTGTCCGTCCTGGAAGGCGTACTCCCCGTTGGAACCACCACCGTATTCGTTTTGATAATCCGGGAGGGTGAGCGGCGTATCAAAGGTCACCGAACTATTGGTCGTGATTCCCAGGCCCCGGCTATTCCGGCCTTTTTTGGTGGAAATGAGCACGACGCCATTCGCCGCACGGGCCCCGTACAAGGCCGCTGAGCCAGCCCCTTTGAGGATGGAAATGGACTCGATGTCATCCGGACTGATTTCAGCAGCTCCATTACCATAATCTACTTCCTGCAGCGCACCGTCGTTGACCAGTTGACTGGTGAAGAGCTCATTACTGACGGGCATTCCGTCGACCACGAACAGCGGTTGATTGCGGCCACTCAGCGAATTTTCACCGCGTATGATGATCCGGGACGAGGATCCTACGCCCGAAGACCCATTGGTAACCTGGACACCAGCGACTTTCCCGGCCAGGTGGTTGACCAGGTTGGTGGATGGAACGGTCGTCAGTTCCTCGGAATGGAGCACGGACACGGAGGAAGTCAGACTCTGCTTCTCCCTTTCTATCCCGAGCGCTGTGACTACGATCTCTTGCAGCGTTTGGGTGGCATAGTCCAGTACGATGACCGGGGGGATTTCTCCGTTGACAATTACCACATCCAGCGTCTGGTATCCGATGGAAGAAATTCGCAAAGTGAATTCTTCTGCTGCCGTAGTGAGTTCAAAATAACCGGTTTCATCCGTGACGGTATAATTTTGGCTTCCCCTTTCGCTGACCGTAGCGAAGGGCACCGGTTCGTGGTCCGGATTGACGACCCTGGAGCGGTACACGTCCTGTGCATGAGATGCCGTCAGAAACAACTGAAAAATCAATAGAAATACAATTCTCATTGATGCATGATGGTTGAATGTGAAAATGTGATTCGAGGATCGTGCTCCTGATTGACGGCATCTTACTCTGGATCTTCGGCCGAAGGAATGGCACGCAGACTTTACGATCTAGATCCGATCAATGCAGAGCCGGTCTATCTACCGGATCGAGCACTTGAAAAAATTAAAGGAGAGGGAGGCGGCGCCCTCAATGAGAAGTGGTAGGATGGATGAAGTATGTAGAAGCTGGTCGTAAAATCAACAACAACCCGTCTGGTCCTGGCGAGGAGTTTCCGGATTATTCTGGAAATCCGGGACAGTGGTTTTCGACCGACCAGTCTGATGAGGTCTTCTGTGTCATCGAGGTCCGACAGAGTTTGCAGGCAACGGAATGGGATATCCAGGCCCACCAATTCCTGGCAGATGGCATCAAAAAGGGAGTCTTGCAGCCAGGGAAGTTTTTTAAATTCGGACGCGTTGAATACGGACTTGTGTACCCCGATCAGGTACACTCCCCCATCCGTGGCGGGTCCGAGGACGACGGGATGGCTTTGGAGCATGGAAACAGCCCGTTGAAGCGTGGAGACCGTCAATTCGGGGCAATCATTCCCGATCGAAACGACCTTGCCGTAGCCCATGGCCATCACGTCGGAAAAGGCGTTGGTGAACCGCTCCGCGAAGGCATCTCCCCGCTGCCGGGATTCGTCGATCCACACCACATCTACACCGCTTGCTTCCGCGATCTTCCGCGTTTGGGTAATCAACTGGTCCATGAGCAGCTGATCTCCGACCTGGTTATGGTCAGAGAAAAAGGTCTTTCGCTCCCTCTCCCGTCGGGAAGAAAGGGAAAACACCATGAGCGCGGTGTCCGAACCGGATGATTGAACGTTTGAATTCACTGTGCCAAATGTAGGTATTTTTTATATTTTGTAGTGGAAGACCAACTTTTGCCAAAACCGGACATCACGCTGATCCTTATCCTTCATTTTTACTGGTGGGCTCCTGGTTCATAAATCGTCGAAATTTGAATAATCAGGAATAATATGTTAATATTCAATATTAATTTCAAAAATTAGCAAAAAGCTCTTAACTTAGGCAGGACGCCATATTTTATTCCAATTATAAATTGCCCGAAAGCACATCGGGCGATATTTTCGAGGCGTTTTGCAATCAAAAATTATTCGTTATGAAAAAGGTATATTTACCCCCCCCCCGAAAAATTAAACAACTTCTTCAGCATTGTTTTACTCTCTTGTTTATGTAGTCCGATCTGGAATTGGGCACAGAATATACCTGCATACGGTCAGGAAGATCTTGTCGAGTCGTATATAGAATCCCGCCATGAGTTCTACGCCTTTGAAGAAGGAGGATCACCTGCCTATTTATCCAACATGGAGAAAATGAATATCAAGTCGGAGAGAACCATGAAGACAATTAAAGTCTTCGAAACCGGGCATGGCTTAATCCGGGAAATTACCTACCAGGTAGCGCCTTCTGCCCTACTTAATCTATTTGATGGTGACCATGGTGCATATTTTGAAACGGATTTAAGATAATTATGATTTCCCAATTACTTAGTATTTTAGTACTGCCTTGGACTTTTCTTGTTCTTCTTTCGTGTAAAGAACCAGAAATTCCACAGGTCGACTTACCCTGTATCTGGTATTGTGATACAATAGCACCTACTGAGATCATCTGGAAAACACCCATCGTGGATGAACCAAATGAGGAATCATCGTCTATGTACCCCAAAATATCAGATAGTGTGGTCATCTTTAGCAATAGATTATATAAAGGGCAACCTGAGATCTATAAGGGCTTCAACCGGTACAATGGCCGGCAATTTTGGGAATGGCCATTTCCCCATCTTGATGGTGGAGACCGCTACGTTTCTACTAGACGTAGGAACAAATACATTATAGAAAATCAACTCATTTTGTCCATCGCCACCTATTATTATAATGTAGATACCAGGAATGGTCAGGTAAACGCAGGTACGAGAATCCTGGATTACGCGCATATTCCCCGCATCAATGTATTTGGACATAAAATTTATTTTACAACCATTCCCTGGCAACCGGAAAGAGGTAGCACCATGCTTCGTACCATGGATCTGGATATGTCCAGACAGGACTCTATCGTCCAATATAGAAGATCCAATGAAGGGGAATGGGATCCCAACATAGGTTTGGAACCAC
>CALEIL010000347.1 GCA_937876435.1 uncultured Bacteroidota bacterium | reverse complement strand
TTTGAAGTTTGAAGAATCCCAATCTTCAAAAACAAATACTCAGATTGGGATAACTGAGAAAAAATGAATCCTTTTACATTGATCGCTTTTTAAAACTAAACCTTCTCAACTTCTCAACTTCTCAACACCTCAACACCTCAACGTTCTAAACCGCATAAAGCTATCAGCTATCAGCTATCAGCCTTCAGCTTTCAGCTCTTTCAACCTTCCTAAACCATCATACCAAACCTCCTAAAACGGAATAGCCAGAGTTTCCATTCAAAATGTTAAAATCACCATTTCCAATAATTTAACTACGAAATTGATCGTACTAAGTTTGTTTCTACGAAATGATTCGTATATATTTGAATTTCCAAAGTGGGGCCACACCTGACCTGGCCGAAGGGATTTAAAAAAACTAAACTGATATGACAATGAAACCAGAACCAACAGACGGCGAGCTCGAAATACTGCAGCTTATTTGGAAACACGGACCTATGACGGTGCGACAGATTCATGACTACCTGGGGGAAGAAAGACAAACCGGCTATACCACTACCCTGAAAATGATGCAGATCATGACCGACAAGGGACTTCTCGGCCGCGAAGCGCAGGGGAGGAGCCATTTGTACCACTCCGTTGTCAGCGAAAAAAAGACCACCCAATCCAGGCTCGATTCATTTCTCGAAGCTACATTCGGTGGCAGCGCCAGCCGGATGGTGATGCAATTACTCGGGAGTAAAAATACCAGTGAAGAGGAACTGGCCAGGATCAGAGAGGTCATCGATCAATACGAAACCAACAAAAACCAAAAGTCATGATGGACTCCGCATACATTTATTCCCTGGGCTGGACCCTCATTCATTCAATATGGCAATTGACCGGTCTGGCCGTTATTTTCTATGTGACTATGGTGTCGCTCCGGGACAGAAGACCCGGATCCCGGTATCGGATCTCGTTGTTGTTTATGGCTATGTCGGTGTCGGTGACCAGTCTGACCTTCATTCTGATGTACCGGCAATTTGCGGGAATCCCTCAGCCCTTGGATATTCGGTCTGTAGAATTTGCACAAGCCGTCCTGGCGACGGATTTCATAGAAAAGGATGGCTTTTGGCAGACAGCTACTCAATTCTTGCAGTCCAACGTCACTTCGTTGACCTATATGTATATCATCGGGGTGATCCTCCTGATGATCAGAATGAGTTTCAATTTCTGGAGCCTGAAGCGGCTCAAACACGATGCCGTATCCATCGACAGGAAGAATTTTCCTTTTCTGGATGGTTTGTGTGATCAAATGAATATCCGGCAAAACGTCGGCTTCCGGTCCTCCATGCGGGTTCATATGCCTATGGTCATCGGCACCATTCAGCCCGTGATCATCATCCCGGCAGCCTTTTTGACCAACACTTCCCCGGCTCTCCTCAAAGCGGTGATTGCTCACGAACTGGCTCACATCCAGCGACATGATTTTCTCATCAATATAATACAGACCGTTGTAGAAACCCTGTTTTTCTACCATCCGGCGGTTTGGTATTTTAGTTATATGGCTCGCCGGGAAAGGGAATTTTGTTGTGATCATCGTGCCGTGGAAGCGGGTTGTGACCGGGAAAGCCTGGCGCGTGCACTGTCCGAGGTCGGAGAGTTGCACCGGAATAAATCATTGTCAATGGCTCTCGGAGGGTCAACCAATGACCTGCTCAACCGGGTCAAATATCTGCTCGGGATGAAACCGGTTTTTCGGTACGTACCCGATCATTCTGTATGGTATTACGGATCGTTGATGGGGATTTTTCTTCTTTTTTCCATAGGTAAAAGTCAATTTTTCCAGGGAGAAGAGCCGGATTTCTTCTCACCGCAAGTGACAGATACCATCCCTGAAATGAAGGGAACGGTCGGGCTGGAGATAGCAAAAAACATAGATACTATTGTTGAATACGAAGAAGCTGTCAATATCTCTGACAACCAGGATTCCGTGGAAGTCCGCATCAGAATTGACACTTCTTTCGTAGTGATCAAATCGGATACCGTACCCGGCCTTAAGACACCCGTGGTAGTCCGGGCGGATGGCAAAATAAAGGTGATCGTTGATGGGGACGAGGTCGTAGTCTATGACAAACACGATATGAGGCAATTGCGGGATAGCCTGGCAAGGATGCGCTTACACGCCCAAAGTCTTCGCCCCAAATTCCAAAATCTGGATTCTGTGATGTTTCGATTTCATGCGAACAGAGATTCTCTCGCCCGATCGTTCAGTTTTTCCCGACATCAGTTGGATTCGCTTCATAGTAATCTGTCCGGATTGCAATCCCGTCTGCAGTCGTTTCATCTGAATACTCCGGACTCTTTGCCCGGTTTTTCGTTTACCATTCCGGAGGTACCTGACTTCAACATCGACAGTTTGTGGGATCGGCTGGCCTGGACTGAGACATTTCATTTTCAGGTGGACAGCCTTTTAGCGCCGATGAAAAATGGTGCCTTCACCTTCACCAACGATAGCCTATTTACATATTTTTACACACCGGGTTTTCGGGGTGAAAAATTTGAGGAGATAAAAGCCAGATCCAAAGAATTGCAGGAGTTGAGTAGGGAAATCCATGAGAAACAGCGGGAGTTGCAGGAATTACGAAAGCAGGAGCAACAGTTGTACCGGGAACAAATGAAAAAGCAACAGAAGTAGGGTGAAATACATCCAACCTAATAAAAAAAAAACGCATTTAGCCCGTTGAATTTTGATATCAGGTTTTGTGAGATTTTCCCTCCATAGTATAATCTAAGCGGATAAAAGGAAGCCCGGATTTAAAGTTTGTCAAGTTTTCGGAGGATTTATCCTATCTTTCAGCCTAAGAATGCACCGAAAATGTTGTACCGAATATTTACCCTTTTTGTCTTAGGGCTCGTTCTGGCGGGATGCGGAAATCGCGTAGCCGGGGATGAACACAAGGTTCTGGTCTGCGGAGACAACTATGTGTATATCGTGGATCTGAGACAATCGACGCCGGATACACCGGCCGTGATTTGGGAGTGGAACGCCCACGAAGCTATGGATCTCCCGGAAACCATGCGCACGAAAAATTTCAATTCCATCGATGACTGTAAGGTTTACGATGATGGCAATAAAATGATGATTTCATCCTCTTCCGGTGCGGTTGCCCTGGTCGAAATAGCCACGAAAAAGGTGCTGTTCTATGCGGAAGTGCCCAATGCGCATTCCATCGAAATCTTGCCAGGAAACAGATTGGCTGCGGCTGCATCCACGCATCCCCGGGGCAATAAACTGATGATTTTTGATATCGAAAGTACCCGGTTGGTTTTTGAAGACTCGCTGTATTCCGGCCACGGGGTGGTATGGGACCACAAGCGAAATGGATTGTACGCGCTCGGATATGATGTTCTGCGATTTTACACAGACGGGGAAGAAGATCGGATGAATCTGGAAAATGAATGGGCCATCCCCGGTGAAAGCGGTCACGATCTGACTATGACGCCGGATGGAAATCACCTGTTGATGACCGAGCGTACCGGAGCGTGGATTTTTGATATCGACGCTCAGGCCTTCGATAAAATTGACGGATTCCCGGATGCCGAAAACATCAAAAGCCTGGGATTGCACCCGAACGGCCGGTATATATATACGGTACCGGAAGAAAGCTGGTGGACATACCACGTCTCGTTTTTCAATCCAGATCTTCGGTTGGCTTTTCCCGATATCAGGGTTTACAAAGCGCGCTGGTTTTGAGAGAAATCGTCTCCCTCAATAATTCCTTTCCCCGATGAATTCCAATAATCGCTCCAGCGAATTCCGGGCAGGGGTGTCGGGTTGCCGCATAAGAATTTCCCGGGCGATGGTCAGGTGCTCGTACATCTTGTTCTCTGTATAAGATACCCCGTCCCCCAGGAGAACCAGATCGATGACCTTGTTGACCTGATCGTTGGATTTCTTACTTTTCTTAAGTATGCGGATGATTTGGCGCCGGGTTTTCGAGTCCGCATTTGTCAGTGTATGGATCAGGGGCAATGTAATTTTCTTTTCCCGGATATCATTGCCCGTCGGTTTTCCGGTTTTGTTGTTCCCATAGTCGAACAGGTCGTCTTTCATCTGGAAGGCCACACCGATGTGATGTCCAAAATCCAACATATCCCCGACGACTGGCTCCTCAGGATTTTCTACGGTGGACATAGAGCCGGCTTTGCAGGCCGCCGCGAGAAGTGAAGCCGTTTTTCGTTCGATAATGTTGAAATATTCCTCTTCGGTGATATTGAGCTGGCGTGATTTTTCGATCTGGAGCAATTCACCTTCACTCATCAATCTGACCGCGTCCGATACGGTCTCCAGGATGTCGTAATCCTTGTGCTGGACTGCCAGCAAAAGACCCTGAGCCAGTAAATAATCACCGATCAGTACAGCCGCTTTTTTCTTCCATAGGGCAAACACGCTAAAAAACCCTCTTCTTTCGAGCGCATCGTCCACCACATCGTCGTGGACCAGGCTGGCCGTATGGAGCAATTCCACCAGGCTGGCGGCCCGGTACGTTTTATCTACGATGCCCCCCGATACTTCTGCGCTAAGCAGGACCAGCAGGGGCCGGATTTGTTTGCCCTTGTGCCGGGTCAGATAATGGGTAATCCTGTTGAGCAAGGGCACAGAACTTTTCATGGAGTCTTTAAACTCCTTTTCAAAGAATTTTAATTCTTCTTTGACGGGTGCTTTGATGTCGTCAAGATTTCCAGGCATAGGTGTCTGTATACGTTGCGCAAGATAGAAAAATAATATATGCCCTCAACTTTTTGGTTTGGCTGTTTCGGTGAAAACGGTCAAAATAGCCCTCAGCAGCAAGACCGCTCCTAAAGTTATAAAATGGTATGGCACGAATTTATAAAACCGTTTTCATTACATTTACGACCAAAATGAATCGATCCGGTGTTAGAGCTTTTTCGGAAGAATAGAATCCAAACCTATTTTTTTGTCTTAATATACGTGGTATTATTAAGGCTTTTTACCTTTTTCAATGAATACGATGGGGTTTCTCAGGGATCGATTATTTATGATTTATGGGGCCTGACGTTTGGGGAGGATAAGGTTTGGTATAAAATCTTTTCGATTTTGATCATATTCTATCAGGCGATTCTGGTGAATCGGTTGACAGAGTTAAACAATCTTTCCTACGTAAGCAGTCTGATTCCCGGTGTGTTTTATGTTCTGGTGCTGTCTCTCATACCGGATATCCACCCTTTGAGTCCGATGCTTCTGGGGAACACCTTCATTATTCTGGCCATTATGCAACTCTTCCAGACCATACATCGAAACCAGCGGTCAAAACGCCTTTTCAATACGGGGTTTTTTGTGAGTTTAGCGGTGTTTTTTGATTCTGGCTTTATATATTACGTGCCTTTTTTCATCGTAGCGGTCAATGCGGTGATTCTGGTCAGGATCCGGGATGTTATTTTGTACTTATTGGGCGTTTTGACACCCTTCTATTTTCTGACCGCGTACTGGGTGTTACTGGATCAGGCCAGCGTCGGATACCTTCGGATATGGGAACAGCTCAGGCTTTTCAACTACGAATTCATCTATCAGAACTATGGAATCATCAAGACCGGAATAGTGGGTCTGCTGGCGATATTCATATTTGCCGTCCTCAATACGGTGATTACCCGCACCAATATTTTTGTGCGAAACAAGCTCACCTTTTTATTTTACCTGATGGTCATGTCGGTGGCTGCCTTTGGTTTGGGGTTTTATACGAGTCTGGACGATTTGCAGCTTATTATACTCCCCGCAGGAATATTAATGGGATTGTACATCGTGGGCATCCGGAGAATTTCTATCGCAGAAAGCATCCATCTTTTGCTATTGATACTCGTGGTGCTGTTTCAGTATTTTTTGATATGAGAGGAGAGGGGCCTGTCTGAATAATTAGATCAAAAGGTTGTATCTTTGCGTAGGATTTTCATTCAATATTGTGAAAATACCGATTATTGACTATAAAATGACGATACAATGAAATTTGGTGTAGTGGTATTTCCAGGATCCAATTGTGACGACGATATGGTATACGTACTCCAGGAACTGGTAGGAGCCTCCGTCAGGAAAATCTGGCACAAAGACTATTCCCTTGAAGGATTTGGTCCGGAAGACTGCATTATCCTTCCTGGCGGATTTTCATACGGGGATTACCTGAGAAGCGGTGCGATCGCCAGGATCTCTCATATAATGGATGCTGTGATAGCCCATGCCGCGAAGGGTGGATACGTCTTCGGAATATGCAACGGGTTTCAGATTCTGTGTGAATCAGGTCTGTTGCCAGGCGCTTTACTGAGCAATCAAAATCAGAAGTATATTTCCAAAAACATCCATCTTCGTGTGGAAACCAACAACAGGCTGCTAACCAGCTCTCTGGAACCAGGAAGTGTCCTGACGATGCCCATGGCCCACGGCGAAGGGCGCTATTATTGCGATGCCCAGACACTTTCAGATTTGAAAGAAAATGACCAGATCCTTTTTCGGTATTGTACGCTTGATGGAGTGGTGGATGATGCCAACATTCTCAATGGGTCGGTGGAACATATAGCCGGTATTTGCAACAAAGAAGGAAATGTTTTTGGGATGATGCCCCATCCGGAGCGTGCCTCCGAAGTCGTGGTTGGATTGGAGGACGGTCGCATTTTGTTTGAAAATCTATTAAAAATTCCGGTGCATCAATTGTAAACCATTAAGACCACGTTAAATCACTGATAATGAACTACTTTCTTTGACCGCTTTTTGTTACTTTGTCAGGAATTTACCAGGAATTTGTCATGATGAGAAAGATTTCAATACTGATTTTCTCTTTTTTGAGTATCACTGTTTCGCTGTTTGGTCAAATTGAAGACCCGGTCGAATGGGAATTCTCCAAATCACATCTTGGTGGCAATAAATGGGAATTGGTTTTTACGGCGTATATCGAGACCGGATGGAGCGTCTATTCACAGCATCTGGACGAAGGTGGTCCGGTGCCTACGTCGATCAATTTCAACTCCACTTTCGGTTTTGAACTTATAGGAGAATCTGGCGAATCGGGTAGTCAGGAAACCGGTTACGACAAAATTTTTGAGATGGATGTGGTCAAATACCATGACAAAATGGTACTGACCCAGGAGATCCAGATCAGTCCGGATACCCGTGAAATAACGGGTTACGTGGAATATATGACCTGTGATGATACCCGCTGCCTGCCTCCCACGCCGGTAGATTTCATTTTTCATTTTGAATCGTCCTCCAATTCTGGGTCTGAGGATGGTAATGGACTATTGGCAGAGCCAAAAAAAAAAGATAACGGAACCGACTTCGGTTCGATAGACTTATCCGAGTTCAATTCCTCTTCCCCCCAGGATAATCCCGGCTCGGGTCATATCAAAAATCCAATCATCTGGCAAGCCCGGGTCGATAATTACGATCAGGAATCTTATACGGCCACGCTTGTTTTTAGTGGGACCATCGAAGACGGCTGGCATGCCTATTCGAGTAAGATGGGCTCCGAAGACGGCCCCATTCCACTGGGTATTCTCTTTGGGGAGAACGCGGAAGGCTATACTTTTTCCCCACTCGAAGAGGATTCGGAGGAAACGGTCTCAGGTTACGACGACATATTTGAAACGGATGTTGTCAAGCTGAAAAAAAGCTTTACCCTGTCTCAGGACATCACCTTCGCCGATGCCTCGTTACCGCTCCAGGGAAGTATAGAATACATGACTTGTACAGAAGTGGAATGTGTTTTCCCTGCTCCGTTGGAGTTCCAGTTTGACCCTGCCACGGGAGTGATCGTGTTGATCGACGATGAAGGTATTCAGACGCTGGCCGATGAATCGGAAATTGCTGCAGGTTTATTAGCTTATTACGATCTCAACCCGGAATCTCTGGAACCACAGCAAGCCATCAACTGCATCGCCGCGGAAGATAATCATACCCTGATCCAGGGATCGGGTAACGGAAGGATCTTTTTTCTGGGATTCCTCGGAGGTTTGCTGGCTCTGTTGACGCCATGCGTCTTCCCGATGATCCCGTTGACGGTCAGTTTCTTTACCAAGAGCGGGGACACTAAAGGAGGTGGTCTGGGCAAAGCTGCCCTGTATGGTGGATCCATTCTGGCTATTTACCTGATTTTTAGCATACCTTTCCATTTTCTGGACACCATCAATCCGGACATTCTCAACAATATTTCGACCAACGTCGGTCTCAACGTCTTTTTCTTCCTGATCTTTTTGTTTTTTGCCTTTTCCTTTTTTGGATATTATGAACTGACTTTACCGAGTTCCTGGACCAATAAAGTGAGCAATGCAGAAGGGGTTGGTTGATTTTTGGGTATATTTTTTATGGCATTGACGCTCGCGTTGGTCTCGTTCTCCTGTACCGGACCTATCCTGGGTTCGCTGCTGGCGGGATCATTGAGTTCCGATGGGGGAGCGACCCAATTGACGCTCGGGATGGGAGGATTTGGACTGGCTCTAGCGCTACCGTTCACATTGTTTGCGGCGTTTCCTTCCTTTATGAATAAATTGCCCAGATCGGGTTCCTGGCTCAACACCGTCAAAGTGGTGATGGGATTCCTGGAACTGGGACTGGCGTTTAAGTTTTTGTCCAATGCGGATCTGGTCGAACACTGGGGCTTGCTCAAGATCGAACCGTTTCTCATCATATGGGCGGTCATTGCCATTGGTTTGGCACTTTACCTGTTTGGATTGATCCGGTTTCCCCACGATTCCAGAATACAGAAAATTTCAATTTCCAGGAAAGCTTTGGGGTTTTTGTCGATAGCCTTTGCCGTTTATTTAATGAGTGGTTTCCGGTACAACAGCGAGACCAACACCTTCACTTCCCTGAAGTTGTTGAGTGGATTGGCCCCTCCGGTAGGATATAGCTGGATTTATCCCAATGAATGCCCCAACAATATATCGTGTTTCAAAGATCTCAACGAAGGGCTGGATTACGCACGGAAAATGAATCAGCCTGTGATTCTCGATTTCTCCGGATACGCCTGCGTTAATTGTCGGAAAATGGAAGAGCACATCTGGCCCAATCCGGGCATCAAGCAGATCATGGAAGAGGATTTTGTGCTGATTTCCCTGTACGTCGATGACCGGACCGAATTACCCGAAAGCGAGCAGATCAGTTTACCCAAGCACACAGGCGGGGAACGGAAACTGCGAACGGTGGGCGACAAATGGCACTTCTTCCAAACCGAGTTTTTTAAAAATAATTCACAGCCTCTTTATGCGTTGGTAGGGCCCGACGGAAGGTTGCTCAATCAACCCGTAGGATATACGCCTTCTGTGGATGCTTTCAGGGATTTTCTCCAATGCGGCCTGGATGCCTTTGAGCAGCGGGACGAATTGATAGGGAGTAAATGAAGCTCAGCAATTGTGAATCAATGTCGTTTAGTTAAGGAAAAAGAATTCCATTTACAGGAATATAGAAGGCTTACCCAGCTTAGTATAGTATAAGACAGAGACTCATTTGCTGAGTTATGATATACCGTATGGATTCACAAGGGATAATCTGATTTTTTCATTGATAAGGGGTCGGGCTATTGCCCTCCGGCAGGTGTGTGGATTCCGTATTGCTCTACGGTAGAACCGTGTATATGTTTAACGCACTAAAGTTATCCACCCATTTTTTATCTCCCGGGTCCAATAGGGGTATCGCTGAGAGCCGTA
>CALEIL010000346.1 GCA_937876435.1 uncultured Bacteroidota bacterium | reverse complement strand
TAGCGGCTTTGGCTTTAAAAAATCATCGTTGCATCCAACGCTGGTCAGCAACAAGGCTATGGTTAAAATGAGATATTGAATATAATTTTTCATCTTGGTTTCATTTTTATGTTAGAGAGTCAGGTTGAGTTTGAAGGTGAGATAAGACGGTGTGAAATCCGGAACATCCGGATCGATGGAGCTTTCCGGATCCATCCAGTGCCAATTTGGTGCATAGATAGCTGGATTTTGTGCTATGACCGACAATCTCATTTGTTCGATTTTCACCTTGGACAGGAGAGAGGTGGGAATAGAATAACTCAAGGCTATATTGTCAATTCTCAGGAAGGATACATTATCGTACACATTGAAACCGGTTTCATAACTTTCCACCCGGGCCCACAAATTATTGGGATTTTCAGGTGTCCAGTAAGGTGTGTCGTATGAAGCCCCTCTGTCGTAGAATACATCATTGTTTTTTCGGTGATTGTTCGCTGCCCAGAATCCGAGGTAAGAATACATTTTAACCGAAAAATTCCAATTGCCGTAAGACAAGTCATTGCGCAAAGTCAGTCTCAGGGTAGGCTTGCTATATCCCTGGAACACTTTGTCGTCGTTGGTATATACTCCATCACCATTCGTATCCTGAAGTTTGAAGTCCCCTGGCGCTCGTGAATATGCCTTGGCTTCCTCACGTTCATCCTCCTGCCATATGCCGAGGACTTTATAATTCCAAATATGATCCAGGGCATGACCTATAAACCACCCGTTGGATACATCATCTGTTTCTTTTTGCCCTATTACGTTTCCTGACTCATCCACTACATCTTCATAATCTCCGTAAAGGTGAACGATTTCATTGCGGTTGTGAGAAATCGAGAACCCGGTGTTCCAGTTGAATTTATCGGTGACGATATTGTCAGAATTGATGACAAATTCTATCCCACGGTTGTCCACCTGCCCGAGGTTGGTGAATACGTTGTTGTAACCCGTGACATCTGGGAGACTTCGTTCGATCAGCAAATCCTTGGTTTGCATGTAATATACTTCCAGATTTCCACTGATCCGCCCGTTTTTCATCGCATAATCTATCCCGAGATTGTAAGCGCCGGTTCTTTCCCATACAAGATCAGAATTGGCCAGTCGGGTAGAGTACAACTGAGATACATATTGAGGTGTTCCATCGATCACCTGGACGTATCGACCCGAGTTGAGATTAGACAAAGCAGAATATCGGCCGATAGACCTGTTGCCATTGGTCCCATAGGATAATCGAACTTTCAGGAGGTCGAGCCAGTCCACATTGAAGTAATCTTCTTCACTCAATAACCACCCCACAGCAACCGACATAAAGTTCGCGTAAGGATTTTTCTGACCAAATGCCGAATAGCCATCCCGCCGGAATGATCCTGTGATCATATATCGGGAATCAAAGCTGTAGTTGAGTCGGGCCATCAGAGCCGTTCCTGTTTCATAATCATCTTCACTCGTGATATTGACGTCCTGGGTAGCGGCGCCGATCTGGTGAAATCCGAGGATATCACTGGGTTGGAATGAATTCCGGCGCACCCAGTCTTCCCATTCCTGATATTTTTCAGCATTTTGTAGTAAAGTCAGGTCAAAATGGTGTTGGCTAAAATCTTTATTCCACTTAAGAATGTTGTTGACCTGCCACTCGTAGATGAAAAAATTACGACGTTCAGCGCGACCTCCTTCCAGAGCCCAGTCAGGATGCGCAGACGACCAGTGGTTGAATTGTCTGTCCCAATTCAATCGGGGAATATACTCTGAGGTAAAGGTGATTCCAAATGGGAGTTTTATATCCGCATATATTTTGGAATTGAATGAATTCCTTTTGTACAGTTGATTACGATACTCCATTTCCAGATAAGGATGCCTTGAATTTGAGATATTCCCGGTAGGAGCGTAAGCAATGGTGGTTCCGTCTTCTTCGAAGAAAGAAGAATAAGGAGTGACATTCACCAAATTGGTACTGGACCTGATGGGAGATTCATCTTTGGAAGCAAACTGTGTATTGGTTCCCACTTTAAGAAAATCGGTTATTTCGGCTTCAAAATTGAGTCGTGTCCTGAGTGTTGTAAACTGTTCATTGTGGATCACCCCCTCATTATCGGTATAACCCAGAGACCAGTAATAACTCAGTCTGTCGCTCTTTCCGGAAACACTCACGTTGTAGTCTTGCCGAAGTCCGGTTTGATATTCTACATCCTTCCAATCGACGGTCTCTCCATTTTTATAATTTTGAATCTCGACAGGAGAAAAGCCAATTCTGTTGAGCCAGATGCCTACCAGATCTTCTGACTGGGAGGAACCATCATACCCTTTCCAATTGTCAACGGACACCCCAGATGGTAAATTAGCTGGATTGTCGTAATAAGAGGGGAATTCCAACTGTTTACGCTCATTACTTTCAAATCCGGCTATACGCCAGTTGATAAATTCGGTCCCATCCATCGGGTCAAATTCCTGTCCTGAAAGTCTGGCTGCGCCTATGCTCGAGGTTATATTGATCCGGGGTTTACCCGTCTTTCCTCTTCGTGTAGTAATCAGAATGACTCCATTGGAAGCTCTCGATCCATAGATGGCTGCAGACGACGCATCCTTGAGAATGTCAAATGAAGAGATGTCTGCCGGGTTAATATCTGCCAGGTCACCGGAATATATCATACCATCCAATACGATCAGGGGAGCATTGGCTCCTGCTCCCCGTACGTTGGTCGACCCCCGGACCTCAAGACTGGAAGCACTTCGGATGCCGGTAGGGGAACCGCTGTAGCTTATATTTAGCCCAGGGGTACTGCCCCGAAGCATATCCATCACGTTGGAGGTGGCTTCTGTAGCCAGTTCTTCTGCGTTGATCTG
>CALEIL010000345.1 GCA_937876435.1 uncultured Bacteroidota bacterium | reverse complement strand
TCCGACAAAAATACCCACCACAGATAAGCCTGTAAAAATGGTCAGAAGGCTCCAGTCAATACCCGTATTGGCCTGAAGATCTCCGACGAATCCCAGCAAGGACTTCGCGGCGATGATGAGCAGGGAGGTTCCTATAGCGAGCTTCATCGGCATACGGGCCATCAACACCAGCGCGGGTATTATGAGAAAACCTCCCCCTGCCCCGACCAGACCCGTCAAGGTGCCCACCAGGATTCCTTCCACGAGGATCAAGGGGTAATTATACCGGATTTCCACGGAGTCCGAATCACTACAATGCGGGCAGGGGCGGATCATGGAGATCGCTGCCAGGATCATTACGATGGCGAAGAGGACCATCAGTCCGATCGAACGGGTAAAGGTGAAATCTCCGACATTAAATAATACATCGGGTATGACGGGGATGATAAAAGCCCTCGTCACGTATACCGCCAGGATCGAGGGTATACCAAAGATTACCACCGTTTTGAAATCCACCCTTTTGTGGAAAGCATTTTGTACGGCCCCCACCAAAGAGGTCACCCCCACTACAAACAAGGAATACGCAGTGGCCAGAACCGGATCGATGTAGACGAGAATGGGAACCGTCAATATCGACCCGCCACTTCCTACCAATCCCAGTGAAATTCCGACTACGACTGCCAGCAAATATCCGATGATTTCAATGCCCATATTCTAGATATATTAATGATCAGCACAAAGGTAAGCCAGGGTTTTCCCGTAGTCCGTAACATTGGTTACATAGGGGATAATTGAATGGGAATACGGGATATTTTCAGGAAAAGATGTGCCTTCCAGGAACCGGAATTCAAAAAAGTCGTTTTTTCGTTATACCTTTATACCTATTCCGTTAACGTACACATAATCTCGAATGTCAAAATAAAAAAATGTGGATTTCCATGGTATATGATCAGTTATGCACCACGCTGGATATCGCTGAACACACCCCATCGCTAGCGTCCGGATTACTCACACAAAATCAAGGGTAATAATGCCAGAATCATCCAATCCATCCAGACGAAAATTTGTTAAAAAGACATTGACCACTACCGCTGGTACGATAGCCTTTACGGGTCTTTTATCAAAAACTGCCTCGGTGGTCGGGGAAAACCCGACACCCGGAAATTACTCCTATGACATCACTGATGAAGTCCGCAAATTCCGTAAAATCGATGCGTATTGTACCGCAGAGCCCAATATGGAAATCGCGGATAAGCTGGGCATCGATCGGATGTTCGTAGGTAAACCCATGCGATGGTTGGATTGGACGCCGGAAGAGTTCAGGGCGGCCAACGATGAAATGATCGCTCTGATGCAAAAATATCCGGGTCGCTTGATCGGTCAGATTTCAGTGAACCCTCTTTTTCGAAAGGAGTCCCTCGAAGAAATCGATCGGTGCGTAGATCGGGGAATGGTGGGCAGCCGATTGTACTATCAGGCCAAAATCAACGATCCGGTGTACTACCCCATTATCGAAAAATTCGCTGAGCTTCAGATGATTATCTTTATCCACGGGGAGGCTGAAATCGGTGTAGGGGGGTACCGTATGAAATACGACGTCGGAAGACCACCGACCATATCCGTTCCGGAAGATTTTGCAGAAGCAGCGGAACGATTTCCCGAAGCCATTTTTCAGTTCGCCCACATCGGCGGGGGAGGGGACTGGGAGTATATGTGCAAAGCGTTTCGGGAGTTCCCCAATATATACGTCGACGTGGGAGGGAGCAACAATGAAGAAGGTATGGTGGATTTTGCGGTAGAATGCCTGGGCGAAGACCGGGTACTCTTTGGCACGGACAATAGTTATTACCAGGGAGTGGGAAAAATAATTTCGGCTAACCTGACCGACCGACAAAAGCAAAAGATCTTTTTCGACAATTACAACGCGATACTCAAAAAAGGAGGTTACCATGTGGATTGATATTAACAATCATGTCGGGCATTGGCCCTACCGAAAACTGATCTATGATGATTGTAGGTCACTGTTGCAGCGAATGGATCGCTTCGGAGTAGACCTGTCCGTGGTTAGCAGCCTTAGTGGGATCCATTTCAAAAACACGCAATCCGCCAACCGGGATTTGTTCCAGCAATGGCGGTCAACAGAGGAGTCGAAACAAAGGTTGATTCCGTACGCTGTCATCAATCCCACTTATGCCGGGTGGAAATACGATCTGAAGCAGTGCGTGGAAGAATACGAAATGCAGGGCGTCGCCGTTTATCCCAAATACCACGACTATGCCGTGGACCATGAAGCGCTGATCACATTGGTCGAAACAGCCCGGGATTACGGCATCCCGGTAGCGCTTACCCTGCGAATGGTGGACCATCGGGCTCGTTTCTGGATGGATGTGGAGCGGGAATGGGCGTTAGCTGATGTAATGCCTTTGATACGGAGCGTTCCCGATTCTCAATACCTGATCTGGAACGTGGCCAACAGCACCCGGCTCGACGAAAATGACCTCCACCTGATCAAAAATGCCGAGGTGCTCATGGACACTTCCGGCAGAGCGACCAACCATTTGTCCGGATTGCTCGAATTGTTTGGGGAGGACAAATTTGCGTTTGGAAGCCATGCCCCGTTGTTGGATTACGCGACGGGAAGACTGCGGATCGAATACCTTGACTATCCGGAGACGACCAGGGAAAAACTTCGATCCGGTAACGCCGCACGATTTCTCAAATTGAAATAACTCGAAAGTAAAAATGAATAGATTTATCCAAACCCTGGTTTTGTGCATGGCGCTGATGGCAGTGGTTTCCACGGGATCAGCACAGCCAGATACCACGATTCATCTGGAAGCCATCCCGGGTATGCAGTACGATTTGGTTCGGCTCCAGGTGCGCCCAGGTACCAATGTTACCCTGACCCTCTCCAACCGCGACGATATGAGCCACAACCTGGTCGTCACCCGGCCCGATTCCCGGATGAAGGTGGTCGAGGCCGGGATGGCGTTGGCAGAGCGGGGGCCAGAGATGAATTTTATCCCCGAGATTCCGGAGGTTCTTTGGGCAATACCGGTTCTGGCTCCGGGGGAAGAAGCATCGGTGACTTTTACTGTACCCGACGAGGAGAGCGTCTTGCCGTTTGTGTGTACGTTTCCGGGCCACGGATTTATCATGTACGGGGCCATTTATGTGACAACGAAGGAATTGCCTCCCATAGCCTCCGATGAATACGTTCCGGAACACCGCAGATCCGATAAAGGTGCCCACATTGATATGGAAGGGCACGAGCATCTAGTCAAACCGCACCCTTACCCCCTGGATCCGCCCTATTACTATCGAATTTTTATGCCTGATGCCAGTCCGGCGTCCATCGCTGTTCGGTTGACCGATGAAATTTCCTATTGCTGGGATGCGGGGCCTTGCCGGTTGCTGTACGCCTGGCAGGGGGGATTTATCGACAACGAGGTGGCCTGGAAGGGGCATCGAAATACGGAATCCCGGATTTTGGGAACCATATTCTATACCGAAAATGAGGATAGTTCACTGCGATTTGGAGATCAAAATAATACCCCGACTGAGATCGAGTTTTTGGGTTACCAACTCAAAAACCGGAATCCCGAGTTTCATTATCGAGTGGACGGAACCGAGGTGTTTGAAGATTTTCAGGTTTCCGAAGATGGTGAATTTTTGATTCGGAATTTTCGCGTTCTTCAATCTCCTGACGTGATTTGGTTGCCGGTAAAAAATTATGTGACCTGCGATCAGGGCGAGATAGCGAACGGATACCTAAAATTGACCCCGGAGCAGGCACGAGCGTTTTCTATTAAACTACCAATTCGTCAAATCAAATGAAAAAATATACATACATAGCTGGATTGATTCTAGTGTGGATACTGGCTGGATGTGGAGAAGATGGGCCAGCAGAATTCACCGGGGATCAAGCGTACGTGGTCGAAGACATTCCCATGCCCGATGGGCTGACCGCCGAGGTGGGGGGCATGAAATTTTTGCCCAATGGCAAGCTTATGGTATGTTTTCATCGCGGTGAAGTAATGACATATGATCCGGATTCCGGCGAGTGGTCGTTGTTTGCGTATGGTTTACACGATCCGCTCGGACTGCATGTCGTAAGCGATAATGAAGTTATTGTCATGCAACAACCCGAACTCACCAGATTGAAGGACACCGATGGGGATGGTCAGGCGGACTTGTACGAAACGGTGACCGACGATTTTGGCATATCGGGGAACTACCACGAATTTAATTACGGACCCGTAGAAGACGCCCAAGGCAATCTTTATTTCGCGCTCAACACCGCTTCTTCGGGAGGGGGCATCAAGGATGTTGTGCGCGGCGAAGTCAACCTTTTGGGGCGTGATGGCGATGGCCGCAAGCAGATGTATTCGGTGGTTCCATACCGGGGCTGGATGATGCAATTTACCCCGCAGGGGGAACTCATTCCCTATGCATCGGGTCTCCGGTCCCCCAACGGACTGGGATTTGATGCGGATGGGAATCTATTCGTGGCCGACAACCAGGGTGACTGGGTATCTACGAGCGCATTGTACCACATACGCAAGGATCATTTCTACGGTCACCCGGCGAGTCTGGTGTGGGAGGAGAACTGGCCGCAGCGAAATCCCTTTGACGAGCCAATTGAGGCGTTGAACGAAATGAGGACGGTCGCCGCTGTGCTTTTTCCACAGGGCATCATGGCCAATTCCCCATCGGAACCTCTGTGGGATCTCACCGGTGGAAAATTTGGGCCGTTCTCCGGTCAGATGTTCATCGGGGAGATGAATCGGGATCGGATCGTCCGGGTCATGCTTGAAGAAGTTAACGGAGAATTCCAGGGCGCCTGTGTACCATTTATCGACCACCAGGGATTGAGGATGGGCAACAACCGGATGACTTTTGGTCCCGATGGGAGTTTGTGGGTCGGACAGACCGAACACGGTTGGGCCGGTGATCATGGTATCCAGCGGATAAGGTATACCGGAAGTACGCCTTTTGACATTTATTCTATGAATCTGACAAAAGAGGGGTTTGATGTGGCCTTTACCCAACCCGTTACCCGGGCATCTATCGATACAGCCATACTTCAACTCAGGCGATATTATTACGATTATTACAAGAAAGATTTGTCCGAACCAGTCGATAAATCGATCCAGATCGATGTCCGGGAAG
>CALEIL010000344.1 GCA_937876435.1 uncultured Bacteroidota bacterium | reverse complement strand
TTCATTGTCGACGATGGCTTCTGGAGCATTTTGCACGAATCGTTCGTTGGATAATTTGGATTCGATCTGCTTCACGAATCCACGCGCGTACTCCAGTTCTTTCTCGAGTTTGGCTCTTTCTTCTTCTACGTCCACATCAGGGAGCAGGACGTAGGTCTTAATCCGTCCCTGTACCAGGCTGGCGTGGAGTTCTTCGGGAGCATCGGTGGTCAAACCGATGCTTTCCAGTGAAGCCATTTTGATCAGGATTTCTTTCATTCCAGTCAAACTGAGCAATTCCTTTGCGGGATGATTATCAGCAAAATACAAAGTCAATCCTTCTTTTTGTTTCAATTGATGTTTGTTTCGCAAATCCCGGATCCCGGTCACCAGTGACTGCACCGTTTCCATGGCTGATTCAAGGTCACTTCCTGAATTTTCATACGCCGGCCAACCGGTGAGACCTACGAATTCACCTTCTTCCCTGGGCCGCAATTGCTGGTAAATTTCTTCCGTCACAAAAGGCATAAACGGATGTAGGATCTTCATCAAATCCTCGTAAATGGTGATTATCCTGTCATACGATTCCAGATCTATGGGTTTTTCATAGGGCGGTTTGACGACTTCCAGTAACCAGGAAAAGAAATCGTTCCATATAAAATTGTACAACCTCATCACCGCTTCCGAAAGCCGGTATTTTTCAAAATCCTGCTGGATAAGAGCTGCATTTTCTCTCAGTTTGTCTTCAAACCAGGTCAGTGCAGTTTTCCGTATTTCCACTTCCACCAGGTTATCATCTTCTGCTATGACCGGCCAGCCTTTGATGAGTCGCAGACCGTTCCACATTTTATTGCAAAAATTGCGACCCTGTTCGCACAGTTTGTCATCGAACAACAAATCGCCTCCGGCGGGGGAGGACGATAGCAGACCAAACCTGACCCCGTCGGCTCCAAATCTTTCGATCAGCTCCAGCGCATCGGGAGAATTTCCGAGGGATTTACTCATTTTCCGGCGCTGTTTATCCCGGACCATACCCGTAAAATAAACCTGTTGAAAAGGTTTTTCTCCTTTCCATTCGTAGCCAGCCATGATCATCCGGGCGACCCAGAGGAATATAATATCCCATCCCGTCACCAAAGTGGAAGTGGGGTAGTAGTAGTCTACTTCATCCCCACCGTTCATCCCATCAAACACTGAAAAAGGCCACAACCACGAAGAAAACCAGGTATCCAGTACATCCTCATCTTGCGTCAGGTCACTCAGGTTCAATTGGGCACCGGGAAGAGCTTTTTTAGCTTTTTCCAGAGCTTCTTCAGCGGTGAGTGCTACAAAGATCTCATCCTTGTAATACCAGGCCGGTATCCTGTGCCCCCACCACAATTGTCTCGATATACACCAGTCCCGGATATTTTCCATCCAGTGTTTGTAGGTGTTTTTCATGTTCTCCGGGAAAAAACGGATTTCATCGGTCATCACGGCATCCAGGGCGGGTTCTGCCAGAGATTTCATATCGACGTACCACTGCAGGGAGAGTCTTGGCTCTACCACGGCACCGGTTCGTTCGGATCGACCCACATTGTTGGTGTATTCTTCTACCTTGACCAGGAAACCCTTTTCATCCAATTCACGGACTATATTTTTCCGGGCCTCAAACCGATCCTGCCCCTGATAGTGGATGCCCAGTTCATTGATTTTTCCATCGTCCGTAAAAATATCGATCACTTCCAGACCATGACGTTGACCAATATCGTAATCATTGGTATCGTGGGCCGGAGTTACTTTGAGGGCACCCGTCCCAAATTCGAGATCCACATAATCATCTGCGATCACCGGTACTTCCCGGTTGACCAACGGGATCAGGACTTTCATTCCCCGAATGTGTGCGTACCGCTCGTCATCCGGATGAATCGCGACTCCGGTGTCAGCGAGGATGGTTTCGGGACGCGTGGTGGCGATGATCAAATGCCCATCTGAATCTACGAGGGGGTAGCGGACATGATAGAGATGAGAATTCTCTTCGCTGTATATCACCTCCTCGTTGGACAGGACGGTTTGGGCTTCCGGATCCCAGTTGACCATCCGAAGGCCGCGATAAAGTTTTCCTTTTTCATACAAATCCACAAAGGACTGGATGACCTGCCGTGATCTGACTTCATCCAGGGTGAAAGAGGTCCTGGACCAGTCGCAGGATGCTCCGAGTTTTTTCAATTGCTGCAGAATGATCCCTCCGTATTTATCCGTCCATTCCCAGGCGTATTCTACAAATTTTTCCCGGCTGATATCCCCTTTTTTGATCCCTTTTTCCCTCAGCCAATGGACTACTTTGGCCTCGGTGGCAATGGAGGCATGGTCGGTCCCTGGTACCCAGCAGGCGTTTTTTCCGTCCAGCCGTGCTTTGCGGATCAGGATATCCTGGATGCTGTTATTGAGCATATGCCCCATATGGAGCACACCCGTCACATTGGGGGGAGGAATGACTATCGTGTATGGATCCCGGTCGTCGGGATGGGATTCAAATATGCGATGCTTTTCCCAGGATCCGTACCATTTTTCTTCGACCGATCCTGCTTCGTAATGTTTGGATAATTCTGTCATACTTCTTTTAATTCGCAATCTGGTGGCAAAGATAAAATTTATCTCAACCCCAAAGGGAGGCAATTTACCTTTTGGTCAATTTTGGTATTTACCTATAGCGATGATCCGTTCTTCAATTGGCAGATCACTACCACCTATTGGTTCCAGGGTAATAATAAAAGAATTAGCTTGCGAAGTGTTTTTCATCTGTTGAAATCCTATGTCTCCGGTCAGGACGGTCCCCAGATCGACCGAATGTTGGCGATCAGCACGCCAAAGCTGGTATTGCATTTCTTCATCGATGGCAGGCAAACTGGTAGGGTCCAGGTACACCTGATGATTTTCCTGATTCCAGTAAACCAGGGCGAAGAATTCGTTAGCTTTCGGGTAGGAATTTAAGCGAATTCTTGTAAAATCGGGATCTGAAACAACCGATAGTTGATCGGTTAATTTTCTGTTCTCTATTTCTATATCTCTTAACTGATCCCTGAGTGCTGCTATTTTATCCTGCTGGATTTCCATCTGGGTGCTAAAATTTTTCTTCGTCGTATTGAGAAAGAAAATCAATCCACTTGCGGTTAACAGCAGAACAAAAGTAGCGACCCGCCATGGAAAATTGGAAGGATCGCGCCGGGCTTGTCGTCTGTCTGTAGCGGAGAGGTTGTTTTCTGTGGATTCTGGATTTTTCAACACTGTATTTAATTGTGGAGTAAAATTACTAAAACCCTGCCGTTTTCAATCCAAAGTGCTCGTTTAATATGGGTAATAGTGATTGCCGGTATGGATGCAGCGGCTGCCGAATGAAAATAAAAAAAGCCTCCACTTCATAGCAAAGGCTTTGTATCGTATGGGTGTAACTCACCGATCCGTAATCATTTTCTGGTTCCAGATCTGGTCGATTGGGTCCTTATACCTGATCGGAAACCACGTACGGTTTTCGGTAATTGCGCGTCAGCATTCGGTCTGCTTCGGGATCGTTGGCGAATTGTTCGTACTCGCCCTGGAATTCCAGGTGACGACCCAGCTTATAGGAAATATTGGCGATCAAGGGCAATGCCGAGGAATAGTGACCTTCGTGGATGTCGCAGTGTAAATCGTAATTACTACCTGACCGGATCGAATCCAGGAAATTGGCGTAATGCTCGGAACCTCCGGGTGCTGCCAGGAAGGTAGGATCGATTGCTTCCTCCTGGCCTCCTTCCGAACCTGCGAAGGGAGTTTCTTCCCGTTCTCTGAACGCTTTCCACGTTTCGCGGTTCAGCTCCAGATATCCTTCGGTTCCAAAAAACATATTGCCGATCTTGATACCCAGGCTGGATTCTCCGTTGGTATACCTTCCACGGGTTTCAAATTCCAAAATCTTGCCATCATCATAGGTGAAGGTGGATGTCTGAGTATTGGGTGTTTCCTGGGAACATTCGGCAGGGCTG
>CALEIL010000343.1 GCA_937876435.1 uncultured Bacteroidota bacterium | reverse complement strand
GATCGTTGGTGTGACGATGGATGCCGAGTCGCTTCGTGAGGCGGGCTCGATGATGGGGACTGCCGGGTTGCTGGTTCTCGATGAGGATACCGACATGGTTTCCTTCCTTCGCCGGGTCACACAGTTCTATGCGCACGAGAGTTGTGGTCAGTGTACGCCGTGCCGTGAAGGAACCGGCTGGCTGAAGGACCTCGTGACGCGTATCGACGAAGGTGAAGGCAACCTCCGCGACCTTGATCTACTCCTCGATCTCACCACACAAATGGAAGGCCGAACCGTCTGCGCACTGGCCGATGCCGCCGCATGGCCGGTCCGCCATACGATTCAGCGGTTCCGTAGTGAGTTCGAGGCCAAGTGTAAGCCGTCCGTTTTTGCCACCAGCCAGGCCGCCGTCGCCTGACATAGTCTCGGACGCGTCCGATTCGCCATCATGAAGCAATTCCTCGTCATCATACTCTTCATTCTGCTCGTCGCAGGCTGTGCAACGTCCGAGCCGGAGACTGCCGTTGAATACGATGCGTATGGAGTTGGCGTTACGTCGTCCGTCGTGATGACAACAGACGAGCTGTTAGACGACGCCGCCAGTCTTGATGGCGAGCTCGTCGCGGTGTCCGGAGTGGTGCGCGACGTCTGCCAGTCAAAAGGATGCTGGCTCGTGTTAGAGACCGCCACCGGCGATGTTATCCGCGTTGCGGTAGCGAAAGATGACGCGGGCGAGTATCAGTTCACCGTGCCGACAGACATTTCAGGCCGGCAGGTATTGGTCGAGGGTCGTCTGGTGCGGCAGGAGCTCTCGGAAGAGCAGCAACAGCATTACGCGGAAGAGTCAAACACGCAGACGGCCGCACCGGTCGAGTACCGGATTGAAGCCGTCGGAGTCGCGTTCGAGCCGGCCCGCGCCGAGGTCTAATCATTGCCCGAGCAGGTATTAAGAGAGGAGCGAGATGCCTCAGATTACGATAGATAACCAGACATTCGAGTTCGAGGGGAAGCCTAAGCTGCTTCAGTTCTGCCTGGACCATGGCGTGGAGCTGCCGCACTTCTGCTACCACCCGGCGATGTCGATCCCGGCGAACTGCCGTCAGTGCCTCGTCGAGATTGGCTCGCCCGTGCGCGATCGCGACTCAGGAGAGGGGCAGGTCGACGAGGATGGGAAACCCGTCATCCAGTTCTTCCCCAAGCTGATGACGAGCTGCTCGGTGGACGTGACCGACGGCATGGTCGTGCGTACCAATCGATTTTTGGAGCAACAATATTGGAAATATGATTAAATCGGAGCCCAGGTCCATACTGTCGTTTTTGCATACGCATTATGATCTGATGCGGGAGTTGTTTGACTTACAATCCGAGCAGGGATTAATCACCAAAGAAAATCTAAACACCTGCATAGAGAACTATGATCGAGACATCAAAAGTCCGTTGTATGAGTACCAGATTTTGATCGAACAAAACGATGATTTCGTATTCAACGAACCTTACCTGGTGCTGTTCGAATTCATACATCAGAAGTTTAAGCCTTTGTTGCCGGAAGAAATCGAACAATTTGGGACTTCGATCCGGGAACTGTTCCTGCATATCAAGCAAGGCATTCAACTGGACAAAAATATTTTGCTGGATCGGATAGACGCATTGGCTACGCAAATTCATAAATTCAAAAACGCCATTGTCAACAATACCAAAAGCCTACTTACGCGATCAAGGGAATTGAAAGCCAATACGAATAAGATAGAATATCAGGAAAAGATTAAACAAGCCAGTTTTTTGATCGACCATTACATACTGCCTCTCAATACCATCCTGGATGTGAATCACAGTCAATCGATATACAATGAATTGCTAAGCGTGTCCCAGTATTCCAATGCGCGGCGATTCGATTACGGCGATGAAAATATTCGGCGGCAGTTTGAAAAACTATACTTTACCTTACGGCAGATCCAGAAGGATTTGAACGTGCAGTCCGTTATCATATCCAATGAACTTTTGCCTCTGATCGAACGGATCAGAACGGAAAGCCGGTACCTCCGTGGATTTCACCATTACCTGACCAACGGCAGATGCTATAAGGAAATTAAACCGCCTAATTTGTTTACAACTGGTCGGCAAACAGTATACCACGCTTTTATCAAAGAAAATGCCCGGGAATATATCGAGCAATTTCAGAAAGTGGATCAAATCGTCATTGAGGAAGATGGAGAACTGGAACCGGAGTGGATTTTTGATAAAAACAGGTACAAAACCCGACTGGATCAAAGCCTGCCGGTGGAAGATTTTTTTGAATGGTGCGAAGAAGGACTCGCAGAAGAAAATCAGGATTTTTCATTCGACCAGTTTTTTATGGTAACCGGTCTGGTTTTTGAGGAAGATTATGATGTAGTGTACCACGCATCAACTGAGCATACGGTTATTGTTCGCAGGAAGACCCGGTTGGTCCTGCCCAAAATTGGTTTACAAAAATCTGCCCATGTATCCTGACAAGCATCGAGATATCGTCGCATCCCTTCTGGATGGACAATTCATCACCGCCGAGGATGTGTTGTTCGAAATGCTTCGAAAGCATGAAGAATTTTATACCCAATTCTTTGATCGATCCTTTGGGTATAATCTGCAAGGCGGGATGGAATATTATTACCTGGTCTCGCCTACGACCAGCGAATACACCTCACGTGATATCACGATTTTTTTCGCTATCCTGTGCTATGAACTGGACAAGGATGGCCGCAATTTTTTGGAGGAATTGAGGTATTCCGAATTTTCGATGGAGGAAATCATTGAATATTTCAAAAATTCGTCCTGGACTGAGATCATCAGAGCCAACAAGCAACTTTCGAATGCTGAGAGCCTCCAGCGTTTTATGTCTACGATGATTAAGCGCAATATCGTAAAAAAATTAAACAACGAGGTTTACACATTTTCATTGGCACATAAATTCTTCGTTGATTTTGCCAGGGATCTGCTTGAATAAGGCCCACTATACATTCGTTTACAGATTCATCTTTTTTAATTCCTCCACGGCGTGATTCGCTGCCCTGGCGGACAGCATCATGTAAGTCAGCGATGGATTTTGAGTGCTGGTCGAAGTCATGCAGGCTCCGTCGGTTACAAATACATTGGGACACGAATGAAACTGATTCCATTTATTGAGCAGGGAGGTTTTGGGATCGTGTCCCATCCGTACTCCACCCATTTCATGGATGTCCAGTCCGGGTGCTCTTTTATCGTCCCTGGTTCTTATATTGGTGACACCGGCTTTCGCAAACATTTCCTGCATTTGTTCCAGATAATCCTGGACCATTTTCTCGTCGTTGTCGTCGTATTGAATATTGATGCGGAGTTGAGGGATACTCCATTGATCAGTCAACTCGGGATCGAGCGTTACCACGCTGGCTTCTTTAGGAATAGTCTCACCCATCATATGGGAGCCGATTCCCCAGGGTCCATACGAGGGATTGAGCAAACCGGATTTGAGTTCCGCTCCTATACCGCTTCGGTCAGTCACGATCCGGCGATGTCCGCTGAGCCCCGCAGCGTACCCCCTCAGGAAATTGGTTTCCTGTCTCGCCAGGTTTCTGAATCGGGGAATATAACCTCCGTTGGGACGTCTTCCGGACGTCTTGTATTCCGCCAGTCCTTCGTACTCTCCTGATACCCCGGCCCTGTAGTTGTGAAATGCCATGTATTTGCCGAGCAGGCCAGAGTCGTTTCCCAGTCCATTGGGAAAACGACTGGAGGTCGAATTGAGGAGTACCAGATTCGTGTTGAGCGATCCGGCGTTGACGAAAATAATCCGGGCGAAATACTCGGTCGGATTTTTGGTTTGAGAATCGATCACCCTCACGCCGGTAGCCCTTCCTTGTTCTTCGTCGTAAATGATGGAGTGAACCACGGAATGATGACGGATCGTCAGGTTGCCCGTTTTCAATGCCCAGGGGATGGTTGCGGAATTGCTGCTAAAATATCCCCCAAACGGACACCCTCTCTGGCATAGGGTTCGATTTTGGCACGCGGCACGCCCCTGGCTGGCATAGTATTCAAAATTTCCGGTAATATGAGCGCATCGTCCGATAATCACTGGCCGGTTGGGGTAATGGACTTCCATGGATTTTTTGAAATACTCTTCCATAGCGGTCAGCTCCATCGGCGGGAGAAATTCTCCATCCGGTAAGGCAGCTATCCCATCTTTGTGCCCGGACACTCCGACAAATTTTTCCACGTGGCTGTACCACGGTGCCACGTCTTTGTACCGGATGGGCCAATCCACCGCAAAACCGTCCCGGGCAGGTCCTTCAAAATCAAAATCACTCCACCGCTGCACCTGGCGGGCCCAGAGCAGTGACCGTCCGCCCGTCTGATACCCCCGAATCCAGTCAAACGGTGCCTCCTGGACGTAGGGATGTTCCTCGTCTTTGACAAAAAAATGTTCCGTGTCCTCCTTAAACGCGTAACATCGTCCAACGATCGGATTCTGACTAATTGTTTCATGCGATAATTGTCCCCGGTGCTCCAGTTCAAAGGGTTGGAGATTGGTGGTGGGATAATCGACGTTGTGTCGCACCTCTTTACCTCGTTCGAGCACCAATGTGCGAAGTCCGTTCTCGGCCAGCTCCTTTGCCGACCATCCCCCGCTCATGCCAGATCCGATCACGATGGCATCAAACGTATGTTCTGCCTTCCCTTGACTGTTGATATTAACCATTGATGTTGATTCTTTCATTTTTGTCAATAGCCACTTTGCCGTGAAAAGGACCTGGTATTAGCTGGTAAGGCATGACATCCCTCATAATGTATTCTGAAGCCATATATCCCTGTATGGTCAGGGTTTTGGTTGTGTGAACGCAATACCTGATCTGTTCAAAGGTCACGGCCTCATCATTTTCTCTGTTTTCCTCTTCTATTTCCGGATGATCCATAATATTCCGGAGTAGTTCAACGGCGTGATCCTGTGATAAGCTCAATATATTTTGTCGGGTTTGAGCTTCGGCGTATTGGCTTAGACTTTTCAGTCCTTCCATAAAATTCTTCTGTTTTTCTGTGCTGTAGCAGTCATTGACCATGACCAACACAAAATTACTAAGTTCCAATTCTTCCGCCCCTTTATGGGTATTATCGGAAGGGATGATGGTGTTGCACAGCTTTTGCAGGACAGCCTGATGTTCCTGGGAGACCTGGAGATTGTCATAGGCTAGCAGGACGTCCTTTCGCGAAAAATCGCAGGAAGGCACCAACACTAGTCCCCCGGTTAGAATGGCCATTTGCTTGAGAATTTCACGTCTGTTCATCATCGTGTGGATTATTTTCGTCCAAATTAAATAATCAAGTTAGGAAATACTCTATCCGAATGCAATTTTATCTTTCAGGAATTTGCAATGCAGGGAAATTGTCGTATCTTGCTTTACGCAAAAGATGTTACGCAAAAGATGTTACGCAAAAGATGTTACGCAAAAGATGGAATACTACATTATTAGCGAATAGACACAATTGTTATTCCGATACCTATTATGAAAAAACCAGACAACCCTTTTGTTTTATCCGGATATGCTGGTGAAGCGTATTTTTGTGATCGCCAGGAAGAACTGACATTGGTCAAGGATCATTTACAGAACGGACGTAATATTGTAATCTATGCCTGGAGGAGGATGGGGAAAACGGCTTTGATCAAACGGCTTATCGAAGATTTGGAAAGTTCCGGTCAAAGTGAAGTCATTTATATCGATTTGTTAACGACCCAATCCGTTTCCGAGGCAATCAGGGCTATCACCATTGCAGTCTATAATCAATACGGTAAAACCAGGACGGGTTTGTCTGCGGCTCTGCGAAAGTTGTTTTCCGCTGTAGGGGTTACATTAAGTTTTGATCCAATGTCTGGTGTGCCTGAAGTTTCACTCAGCATCAATCAGACCGAAATACCGGGCAGTTCTCTGAACGCCATAGGACAATTTTTAAATGGGCGGAAAAAGGATGTGGTTCTGGCATTGGATGAATTTCAGCAGGTCTCCGATTATCAAAAAGGAGCGGGCGAGGCCATTTTTCGGAACTGGATGCAGGAATTTCCATCTTTGAGGTTTATTTACAGTGGAAGTCATCGCGGGATGATGGAGGCTATGTTTGCGGATAAAAGCAGGCCATTTTATAAAAGCGCACAGCTTATGTCGTTGGATGCCATTTCGCTCCAAGCCTATATAGCGTTTATTCAGCAGCAGTTCTCCTCACGGGGAAAATCAGTTGAAAAGGAAATTATTGATGCGGTATATAGCTGGTCCCGGGGACAAACCTATGCCATCCAATTAATTTGCAACTATCTTTTTAGTCGATGTACAAAAGTGACCAGGCAAGATCTGGACCAGGTGATCAAGGATATTCTGGATCAGGAGGATGCCGTGTTTATCAATTATCAAAATATATTACCGGCTACGGAATGGCAGGTGCTTCTGGCCATAGCACGGGAAGATAAAGTGAATATGCCGACTGGTCAGGAATTTGTAAAAAAACATGGACTGGGAGCAACCAGTTCAGTACAAAGGGCTCTTCAATCATTGGTGCGGAAAGAAATGGTCGTAAAGGAGCTCGACGGATATATGGTTCACGATATTATCCTGAGCCGGTGGCTGTCCAGATTGTTGTAATGGGTGGTATACCCAGTACCCTTGATTTCGGCCGATTTCGAGACATCGAATCGGCCACACCTGCCTGCGCCGAAGCTTCGGCAAGCAGACCAAAACGTCCAAACGCACGAAAATCTACTCAAAATGACAATTCTGCCACCACCGGTAGATGATCCGATGCGTATTGTTCATCGACCACTTTGTGGGAAACGACCTGAAAATCATCCTGATTCCGGTACATCAGGAAGTCGATCGTTTTGTTGGGATTGGTGACCGGGATAGTGGGTGGACATTCATAGCAGGTACGCTGAAACTGTGTGTCGTATAATCGAATCGTTTCGCTGTCTTCGGTCCGGTTGAAATCACCACCGATGATCACCGGGATCTCAATTGATTCCAGATTTCGAAGCATGGTTTGGGCCTGTTGTAGATTGTTTTCTCCCCGATTGAAATCCAGATGCGTACTGCCAAACCACATTTCATTCCCGTCGATGTCAAATTTGATTCCAGCCCAAACCCGGTTTTCTGCCTCTACACCTTCCATGGTTGGTAATTGGATGCTTAGGGAATCCAGAATAGTGAATCTGGACAGGACAGCATTGCCATAGAATCCACCCTGGTAGTCCAGGGCTTTGACGAAGTAATATTCCATATCCAGGATT
>CALEIL010000342.1 GCA_937876435.1 uncultured Bacteroidota bacterium | reverse complement strand
TTTAGATTGGATCCCGACACGATCCAGAAACCACAATCCACAAAGGGCCGAAGGGAAATATCAATTTTGAATTCTGAATTTTGAATTTTGAATTGGGCCAAATTGCGATTTACCTGTAATAGCAAAATACTACGACGTACAAACGCCCACAGGGCAATATCAATTTTGAATTTTGAATTTTGAATGGGCGCAGAGACATATCACGATTCTGTAATACCAAAATACTACGACATACAAACGGCCGAAGAGCAATACCAATTTTGAATTTTGAATTGGGGCAAATTGCGATTTACCTGTAATAGCAAAATACTACGACGTACAAACGGCCGAAGGCCACAAACGCCCGCAGGGCATCCAACTGCCGAAGGGCACAAACGGTCCCCAATTAATTGGGGACCACGTTTTTTTCCCCTATATTTATAGAATTCACCACCATAAAAACTCACGTTATGGTTATTACGCGCATCCTTCTCCTCTCTCTTTTCAGTCTGATAATGATCGACCGCACGTGTTCACAGGACACCCAACCACAGACGTATTGCAATCCGGTGAACCTGGATTATACCTATATGATCTACAATGCACACAGTGACCTGTCCTACCGATCCGGTGCCGATCCGGCCATCGTAGAATTTCGCAACGAATACTATCTGTTCGTCACACGGTCTATGGGATATTGGCATTCGAAGGACTTATTGCATTGGGAATTCATCGAACCTCAGCAATGGTTTTTTATGGGATCCAATGCCCCGGCAGCCTTCAATTACAAAGACTCAGTCATCTACGTAGTGGCCGATCCGTCCGGCTCCAATAGCGTCCTGTATACCGATGATCCCAAAAAAGGATTGTGGAAGGCTACGCCCGGGTTGCTCCACCAACTCCAGGATCCCAATCTGTTCATCGACATCGATGAGGATAATCGGGCCCAGGCGTACATGTTCTGGGGAAGTTCCAATAAATTTCCCATCCGAGGTCGAAAACTTGATATGGACAAATCGTTCCGGCCTTCTGAGGAAGTGGTGGAACTGTTCAATCTGGCACCCGAAAAACACGGCTGGGAACGCTTTGGGGAAAATCACACCGATACCGTACTGGGTGGATATATCGAAGGTCCCTGGCTCACCAAACACGACGGCACCTATTATATGCAATACGCCGCTCCTGGTACCGAATGGAATGGGTATGGAGACGGTGTCTATACCAGCGATCATCCGCTGGGACCGTACACCTACGCACCGCACAATCCATTTTCCTACAAACCAGGGGGATATATGAACGGGGCAGGGCATGGCAGTACGGTACTGGGGCCTCAGGATACGTATTGGCATTTCACCACCGGTGTAGTAGGCGTCAGCATAGGATGGGAAAGACGCATCGTGATGTATCCTACGTATTTTGATGAGGATGGTGTGTTATACACTGAAACGTCATTTGGCGATTATCCTCACTTTGCTCCCACTATTCCTGGAAAACAAGGTCAGTTTACGGGATGGATGCTACTGTCATATGGTAAAAGGGTTACAGCTTCTTCATCACTACCAGAACACGACCCTCAAAACCTGACAGACGAAAACATCAAAACATTCTGGGTAGCGGAGAACAATAATGCCGAACAATGGGTCGAAATTGATCTGGAAGAACCTGCAGATGTGTACGCGATTCAGATCAATTACAACGATTACCATTCGGGGATCTATGGCCGGGTCCCGGATCTGTACCACCGCTATATTTTGTGGGGTTCGATGGATGGAGAAGAATGGTACACCCTGGTGGACCGATCCACTAGTTTCCGGGATGTCCCCAATGACTACGTGGAATTGGCCAGACCGACCGAAGCGAGGTATATCCGCTATGAGAATATCCATGTCCCCATGCCGTCATTGTCTATTTCAGATCTCCGGGTTTTTGGAATCGGGAAAGGGGAAAAACCTACTTCTGTTCAAAACTTTAAAGTCAATCGGGGTCAGGACCGAAGGGAAGCGCATCTCTCGTGGTCTCCCGTCGATGGAGCACAAGGTTATAATATTCGATGGGGCATTGCACCAGACAAATTGTACAGCTCATGGCTGGTATACGGAGAGACCGGACTCGAGATCCGTAGCCTCAATACAGATCAGGAATATTTCTTTAGTATTGAAGCATTTAATGAGAATGGAGTTGGCAATTGATAATTGACAAGGAAAAATGGAGAATTGACAAGGTTCTGTCAATTGTCCAATATCAATTATCAAATAATCCCACTACCCCATCATATTCTTAAGATTTCCCATCCCTTTCCCCTTGCTCATCATATGCATCATTTTCTTCATCTGGTCAAATTGCTTGATGAACATATTGATTTCGTGCAGGTTCTGTCCGCAGCCTTTGGCTATCCGACGCTTGCGGCTCATGTTGAGTACTTCCGGGTTCTCTCTTTCCTCAGGAGTCATGGAAAATATGATCGATTCCACCTTATTGAACGCGGAATCGTCGATGTCGAGGTCTTTGGTCATTTTACCAAGACCGGGAATCATCCCCATCAAACCTTTGAGATCCCCCATTTTCCGGAGTTGATTGATCTGGCTGAGAAAATCGTTGAAATCAAATTTATTCTTTTTGATTTTTTTCTCGAGCTTCTGTGCCTCCTTTTCGTCAAACTGTTCCTGAGCTCTCTCGACGAACGAAACGATGTCACCCATCCCCAAAATCCGCTGAGCCATACGTTCCGGATGGAAAACATCCAGGGTGTCCATGGTTTCACCCGAACTGATAAATTTGATCGGTTTTCCGACGGTATATTTTACGGTCAATGCGGCTCCACCCCGGGTATCGCCATCCAATTTGGTCAATACTACCCCATCGTAGTCGATCACATCATTGAAGGCTTTGGCAGTATTCACCGCATCCTGCCCCGTCATAGCATCCACCACGAACAAGGCCTCATTGGGATTGACCGCTTTATTGATGTTGGAAATTTCATCCATCATCACTTCGTCTATGGCCAGACGGCCTGCGGTATCGATGATGACCACGTTGAAATTATTGGCTTTGGCATGGGCGATTCCCTTCAACGCGATATCCACCGGATCCTTGCTATCTTCTATGGTAAATACGGGCACCTTGATTTGCTCCCCGATCACCTGCAATTGGTTGATCGCAGCGGGCCGGTAAACGTCACCCGCTATCAATAGTGGAGAGAGCTTTTTCTTGGTTTTCAGAAATTTGGCCAGCTTTCCTGAGAAAGTGGTCTTACCAGATCCCTGCAGACCGGCCACTAAAATGGTACTGGGATTGCCATTGAGATCGATCCCCTCGGCCTGTCCTCCCATCAGTTCGGCCAACTCATCCTGGACGATTTTCACCATCAGTTCGCCTGGTCGTACAGAATTGAGGACGTTTTCAGTTCCCAGGGCTTTATCCTTGACCCTGTCCGTAAATTCCTTTGCAATCTTATAGTTGACATCCGCAGCCACCAGAGCCCGGCGAATTTCCTTGATCGATTGCGCTATATTGATCTCCGATAATCGGCCATGTCCTTTCAGATTCTTAAAGGCCCCTTCCAGCCGATCGTTTAGACTTTCAAACATATATTTACTTTAGTATTAGATTATTTTATTTCAGACAAAAATAAGGAAGAATTCAGACAATACCTATTGATTACACCAAATCAATTGAGCCTTACCACCCATCCGATAGTACACAATAGCGTTCTGCCCCCACTTTCCGGCCAGGTCGCATCCGGCTGCCCGGGACAAACCCAAAACCCAGAGTCCCGGTACGTCCGGAAATTCACTAACAGGATCCTGATTAACGCGGTTCCACTGGTCAACGTTTTCCATCCGATTGAGTTCATCCACCAATCGCTGCTGATTCTTGCGATTCACCTCATCATCCTCGATTACAGAATGCGGATTCCAGGCGGTTAAGACGCACATTTCGGATACATCATGCTGCGACAACAACGCATCAAGCTCCGGTATATGATCACCAATCTTCATGATTAATTCAGGATCCAGGGGCTGTAATGAGTGTTTTCGTAAGCATCCACCAGATCCTCAGGATCCAATGCAACCGCTTTTTGATATTGTTTGTCGAATAAATTCTCCGCCAATGAACTAAATTGTACCTTTGCCGTAATTTTACAAAAATTATTTGATTTATAGAGACCTCTATGGACAAAAAACAAATGTTGGGGTTTGGTTTGATCCTTGTATTCCTGGCCTGGTGGCTGTACATGAACCAACCTACAGAGGCCGAACGACTTGAAATTGCACGCAAGCAGGACTCACTGGCCCGAATTGAAAATCAAGTGATATCCACTGATACCCAAAACGGACCATTCACCCCACAGAACGGAATTTCAAAGCCGGACTCCCTCCTTGATACAGCAGAAAATCAAAGACTGGCTGCCCAGTATGGGGAATTTGCTCCCTCCGCTGTGGGAGAAGAAGAAATCGTTACCCTGGAAAATTCTGTGATGAAAATCCAGCTTTCTTCAAAAGGCGGTCGGATCATAAACGTCCTTCTCAAGGATTACAAGAAAATAATAGAAGACGAAAACAAAAAGGAAATCGAAACTCCCCTGCACTTGCTGGAGGATGAAAAAGACCGCTTCGAATACCTCTTTACGGTCAACAACCGCGCTATTTCGACCCAGGATCTCTATTTCTCACCCACCGTGAATGGCAACGAAATACGGTTCAGGGCTGCCACTTCTACAGGCGGATATATAGATCAGATTTACACGCTTGTACCAGATTCCTATCAGATAGAATACCAGGTATCATGGGAAAATATCCCCAATGCCAATCAGCAGACTGTCACCCTCAACTGGCTGACACACCTGGACAAGCTCGAAAAAAATACGACTTTTGAACGGACTTATAGTACGATTCACTTTAAGCAAAACGATGAACGGACCAGTTATACCAGCTACACCAGCAGCGACGAGGAAGAATTGACCGGGAACGTAAAATGGGTAGCCCACTCCAACCAGTTTTTTAATACTTCACTGATCGCCAATCAGGCCTTCAGTTCTGCGCATCTTCAGGTGACCACCCTGGATGAGGACAATCCGGATCTCAAAAAACTTCAATCCAGATTGACCCTGCCCAGTGATCCGGGTATCAATCATTTTCGGATGCATATGTATACGGGTCCCAATGATTACAAAAATCTGAAAGAAGTGGGTCATGAGCTGGAGGATATTATCCCTTTTGGCTGGAGTATATTTGGTACGATCAACAGATGGGTTATCCGACCTTTGTTTGAGTTGCTCGACAATTTACTGGGTAGCAAAGGGATGGCCATTCTGCTTTTGACTTTCCTGGTCAAAATGGCGCTATACCCTATCACCTACCGGATGTTGTATTCCCAGGCGAAGACCCAGGCATTGAAACCCCGGATGGACAAACTGAAGGACAAATTCAAGGACGATACCAAGAAAATCCAGATGGAAACCATGAAACTCTATCAGGAATACGGGGTCAACCCGGTAGGAGGTTGCCTGCCAATGCTGCTCCAAATGCCGATCTGGTTTGCATTGTACCGGTTCTTTCCGGCCTCGATCGAATTCCGGCAAGCCGGCTTTCTCTGGGCTACGGACCTATCATCGTACGATGCATTTTTCAAACTGCCTTTTGATATTCCCATGCTGGGAGGCCATATTTCATTGTTTACGATCCTCTATACCATCAGTATGATCGGATACACTTATTACAATTCCAAAATAATGACCCAGGCTTCCACTGGCAATGAGGAGATGATGAAGATGATGAAAATCATGCAATACGCCATGCCTTTTATGTTCTTCTTTTTCTTCAACAACTACGCTTCCGGGCTCACGGCATATTTGTTCTTTAGTAACCTGATGACAATAGCCCAAACCGTAGTGACGAAACAATTCGTCATAGACGATGACAAGATCGACCGGGAACTGGAAGCCTATAAACAAAAACCAAAGAAAACGTCCAAGTTTCGGGAAAGACTCAACGACGCCATCAAGGAGCAACAGCGCCAGCAGGAACTGCGTGACAAAAAGAAATAAAAGTAGTATATTCGATTCTCCGGTCATAGGCCAGAGACATACAACACGCACCATGTATCGATACAGACATGAGCGTACACCTTGTTAATAACAACTTCTATATTTTACTACTTTTTTGAACAATCTAACAGGAGTCATCGGCACAGGAAATTTTGGCACAGCGCTCAGTGTTCTTCTAGCCCGCAACACTGATGTTATGTTGTATTCGAGGCAGGAGGCAGTGGCTGAATCCATCAACCAAAACCACACTAATCTCGGCTGGTCCCTACCTGATTCGATCACAGCGGTGACCGATCTGGAACGATTGTGCAAGACGTGCAGCGTCATTTTTATCGCCATCCCTTCCCGTGAATTTCACAACCTGGCCAGGAGCATGTCCCCGTATCTCAATCCCCGGCACATGATCATCCATGGAGTCAAGGGTTTTGCACTCCGGAAAAGCATTACCAAAAATTACCAGATTTCTCCGCATGGTGAATTTCCGGTTCATACGATGAGCGAGGTGTTGAAACAGGAAACCAACGTGGTACGGATCGGGTGTTTGTCGGGCCCCAACCTCAGCAAAGAACTTCTGAAAGGTCTTCCGGCAGCTTCTGTGATTGCCAGTTCTTATGATGAAGTGATTACGACGACCCAGAATCTCCTCGATCAGGATAATTTCAAGGTGTACAGTTCGCCTCATCTCAAAGGGACGGAGATTGCCGGAGCACTCAAAAATATAGTGGCCATCGCCAGTGGAATGGTCAACGGGCAAAATCTGGGTAAAAACCTGGAATCCATTATCATCACAAAGGGACTTCGTGAAATGCTCTTCATCGGTTCATCGCTGGATATTGCACCGGATGCATTTCTTGGCCTGGCGGGGATTGGAGATCTTATTGCCACATCCACCGCGGATACCAGCCGTAATTTTTCATTTGGCTATGCCGTCGGTGAATCCGATGATGTTGACCAGACGCTGGCTGGAGTAGTAGATCTGGTGGAAGGAATCGATACGACCAAAATTATTTTCAACTACATTCAAAAAACCAACCTGAGTTGCCCAGTAATTCACATGGTGTATGATGTTATTTTCAACAAAAAGAAAGTACGGGATGCCCTGGATCACATCTACGGGGAGAAAACTTCTTTTGATGTAGATTTTCTGTAATCTTACGAATTTCAGCTATCAGCTATCAGCTATCAGCAGTGTGAGTGAGTGAGTGAGTGAGTGAGGTGAGTGAGGTGAATATGTT
>CALEIL010000341.1 GCA_937876435.1 uncultured Bacteroidota bacterium | reverse complement strand
CGGTCGTGATGGCCCCTGCGATCCCTATGAGGGCGGACATGACTAGCAGGTCCCCGTTGAATTTGAGATAGTCCAGCCGACCGGTCAGTGAATTTTTATGACTCCCTGTAAAAGCCATGCCCAATACCGCCCAAAGGACTATCGGGATATGTAGACATACCAGCACGAGAATATCATTGCCGAGAGTGGCGGGTAATAAATTGATATACAGAGCCGATGCGATTACAATGGCCATGAGGAAACCAGTAGTCCGGATTGACAATTTGTTCTTCCAGATGAAGTATCCCGTCAGAGCAGGAAAGATGATGAATCCGGCATTTCGGGTGAAGAAGAATTCTTCATTCAGGGAGAAAATCGCGGGTAGCTGGGTGAGGAACCCAGATAAGACCGCCGAGATCACCACGATCATGAGGCCTTTCCCCGGGGTGATTTCATCCCCGGTAAAATTGAGTCGTTCGTACCAGTATCGGGCCGGGAACTGATCTTCCAGGTCTGCGTAGACGGTGTTGAACGCACGCTTAAAGCCCAATTTATCATCCCGGTAGAGTTTTTCGAGCAGGGCGGGTTCCCGTAGATTGATCAGGATCTTATTTTTCATGATTTCTTCCGTTTCCATGAGTCTGATTATTGATTGGTTCGTATGATGCGCTCCAGGGCGCTTAGATGATCGTTAAATGCTTGTTTTCCGGACGGAGTCATCGAATATTTTGTATTGGGTTTTCTCCCGATAAACGATTTCTTTACCTGTATAAATTTCTCCTTTTCCAAAGAGCGCAGATGACTGGCCAGATTCCCGTCTGTGAGGTCCAGAAATTCCTTGAGTGAATTGAAATCGAGGGATTCATTGACCGCCAGGGCGGACATGATGCCCAGCCGGATCCTGCTCTCAAACGCTTTGTGTAACCCATCTATCGATATTTTCACCTTTCGTACTTATAGTGAATATAAATGCCGTAAACGATGTGCAGCAAGCCAAAACCCAGGGTCCATATTACCAGGCTGTATCGGATGAAGCAAACGCTGATCAGACCCAGAATGATTTCCAGTAAACCCAGCATTCTCACTTCCCGGTAAGAATCACGACCGGCGTTGTAGAGAGCCAGACCGTAGAAAACCAGGGTCAATGGTATGGCCAGACCGATCATTCCCCCGCTTATCATAATCAGAACCAACAGACCCCCCGTTGCCAGGGGAACCATCATATTGATTACGACCCTTCGCGAAGCGATGCTCCATATTTTTTCACCCCGGTTTATAGCTTTTCTGTACGATAGTAGCACGGCTGTACCTACAGCCAGGATCATTACGGTCAAAGCCAGAACGATCAGTCCCGATGTGGGGAGGTTCCGGTGGCTGGATCCGATGTCATCCGTCCATTCCATCGGATCAAAATGAAAGATCGAGTTTGCCATCCAGGCACCTGCAATAGCATAGACGCCGGCGCATATCCCTGCCCATCCTGAAAGGGACAAAAATTTTGCAGAGTGTTCCATCATGGAACGGATCTCGGCGATATCCCGGATGTAGTCTTTTTTTTCTTTCATTGGAAAGTACTTTGAAATTCAAAGTTAATCAATTTTTTCATCATTAGCATACAGTATGGAGTGTTTTTTGTGGGCGCCACGGACATATGAATTCCTGGAATCTCCGCTTAGAGACAAAAAACCGATTCTGTCAGGAAAGATTAGACCTCAGATGAGAGAATTGGAACAATTACCCTAATTTTACCCATCGCTAATCGATAAATCAAATTATGCTAAAAAGACTCATCATACTCAACTCCGAAATATATGCCAAAGCGGATGTAGATTTAAACGATTGTCATAACCTGCAAATCGTAGGACCTAATAATATAGGGAAAAGCACGCTGATTTATGCTCTGAATTTTCTGTACATTATCGACGGACGACAGATGAGTTTTAGCGGCAATCGAACAGGGGATAAAACCACCATAAATCATTATTTTCCCACCATTCCATCGAGCTATATTATCTTCGAAATCTTCAAACAGCGGTATTATTGCATCCTGGTCAAGCGAAACGCTGAAGGCAGTCTGGATTACTACAAAATCGATAGCGACTACAAGGAAGAACACTACCTGGATTCCTCGGAGCAAGGCAACCTCTTAAGAAAATTTGATGAACTACAGATCCAGTGGTCAACTTCCGGGGTGGTGTATCGAAAATTTCAGGACCGGAGGGAACTGTTCAATTTTGTGTACCAGAAAGGGAAAAGAAATAACGGCGTCGTGTGGTTGAATGAAGGGATCTCCACCGATCAGCGGGAAATCAGTAACAACTTTTCGAAAATTTACAAATATCTGATCAATTCCAGATTGATCGACAATCGCACCCTCAAGGAATCGCTGATCATAGCCGATAACAAGGAAAGCGAGCGGGTAGAGTTTACAAAAAAGAACCAAAAAGACATTCAGAATCTCCTGAAACACAACCGGGAGATCAAGATTATCAAGGGTATTGAAACAGAGTTTGGTCGCTTTAATGATCTGGTCGACCAATACCAGGCCCGAACGCATCGATTGGCTGAAATTACATCTGCCTTCAACCACCAGTACGCACTGGAACACCACCAGCTCGATCGTGACCTTCAGGACAAAAGAGTACTGAAAGAGCAGTTATCTGAGAACCTAAAAACAGAATTGGAACCCAGGCGAATTAAGCTCCATCAGGGTTTGGGCGGATTGGACAAAGACATATTGCAGAACCAGGCCCGGCAGGATAATCTGGAACAAACCATTGCAAAAATCAAATCGTACCCTTCCTTGAGCTTTTTGGAAGAGAATAAACGTAATCTTGACCGGGAACGAAGGGAGATTGAGAGCAGCCTGACCCAAATTGAAACGCAAAATAAAAGCAGCCTGGAGATTGAGGAGAAAATCTCTGAACTTCAAGTGGAAATCGAAAAATTGCGTCATCAGATAAACACCTATTCCAATTTGATGATCCACCAGATCAGTGACAATACCGCACACAAAGAAATACTCAACGCTATCCTTTCTGATCGGTTAACCTCCCTGTCCAAAGATGCTATAAAAACCAAGATCAGCCAATTGGGAGATCAGATGAAGTTGTTTGATGGCATGCTTCAGCTGCCCCACGATATCGAGGGGAAGCCTGTCCCATCCATCGCCGACCTGGAAGTCAAAAAAGCCAAATTGGAAAAAGAAAAAATCGATCACGAGCGTCTTTTACCCGTGGCCAAAAACCGAGGAAAATTTCAGCGGAAACTGGAGGGTGTGCAAGCACAAATCAAGGAGGTTAGCGATCAGATCGAAGCTATTCGATCCCTTCCAGAGCTGGAAAATATACAGAAAGAGCATCAGGAGGAAGGCAAACGATTGGTCATGGACAAGGATCAAACGGAGAAAGAATTGGCTGCCATAGAGGTGAAGATCGAAGATATAAGTTCCTCGATCGACGAGCTCACCGATGTAATGCATACGACGGGAAAGCGAATAGATAAAATCCAAGGTTGGAAAGCCAGGATAGAATCGGTCCCGATTGAGCCGACGGATTATACTACTGATGAAAGCCTGGATAATTTGTACGGCAGTTTTGAGAACAACATCAGAAATATTGATGACATCAAAACCCGGAAGGATCGGTTATTTGATCAACTCAAAAACAGGGTTGAGTCCGTTCATAGTTCGGAAGAGTAATTCATCCACTATATCCAATCGGAGTTGGCCACCCTGGATGACAAACGCCGCAGCATAGATGGGTTGCTCAAGAACATTTCAACCCAGTTTGCCAACCCGTGTAAAACCCTCTATTCCAAGTTTCAGGAATTCGAAAGCTTCATTAACAACCGATTTAATTCCAAAATCCGGAAAATCCGGATATCGGATATTGATGCCTTGCGCATCGAGGTTGTCCCCAATGAATTCCTGATCGGAAACCTCAAGAAGATCATGGCCATCCGGGATTTGACCTACGAGCTGGTTTTTGAGGATCAAACCTCCAATCTGGAGGTGCTCAACAAGTACCTGGATCAGCAGGAAGTGATCGAATTTGAGGATCTATTTGATATCAAGCTGCACCTGGACAAAAACGAACAGCACAAAGAGGTAAATTTGAAGAACCAGATCGAATCGGACGGGACGGATAAAATGATCCGTCTGGTCATCATTATGTCGATCATCGCACAAATAGCCATCAATGACATAGAGAACCAGATCGTTATCTTCATCGATGAGATTGGAACCATCGATGAGGCCAATCGGATCGAAATCCTCAGATTTTGTAGGGAGAATAATTTTATTCCCATATCGGCTGCTCCCCTACACCCCTACGACGGATTTGACAAATACTATTTGATCCGAAGAAATAAGGGGAAAATCATAGTCGGTGATAAGAACAGCATCGTGATCCGGAGAAAACAGCAAGTGTCGTGAATCAAACGGAATTCAGGACATATCAGAAACTGAAGGTGAAAAGGGCGCGCACCC
>CALEIL010000340.1 GCA_937876435.1 uncultured Bacteroidota bacterium | reverse complement strand
ATCTTCGAATGATTCTTAAATCTTTATCCTGACAGAGTACTAGAATTACACTTGATGAATATTTTTATAATTGACACAAATATAATATTCTCATCAATTTTGAACTCGGAAAGCGAGATTGGGCGATTCATAATATCGTCAAGTAGAAATGAAGTAAAATTATATGCTCCTGAATTTCTTCAAGGTGAGATAGAGCGATATATTCCCAAGTTAATAAAACTTTCAAGTACAGATGAAAAAATTATTAGACGTATAATAACACTGGTATATTCACAGATAACCTTCATATCAGACGTCCAAATACCCTTTGAATATTACAAAAATGCAATACCATATGTTAGAGATGTCGATATGGACGACCTGGTATTCGTAGCGCTCTCCGATTTTCTGAACGTACCCCTTTGGACGGGAGATTTAAAACTCTATCGTGAACTTAAAGCTAAAGGATATAATCGAGTAGTTGTTTTTCAAGAAATAAAAGAAGAATTAAACTTCTGAAATTGAATCAAGTCATTCAGAACTGATTCCGCCAATATCCCCGACGATTTCTTCCAACCTCTCCAACACCACTTTTTCTATTTCAGCTCCTTTCCCCGCCGAGGCAAATCGGGGATCTCCGAAAATCCCATTGACTGTCATGGACCGCATGGACCGGTAATACGAGGCCTCACCTCCCCCAAATAAATCACCTTCCGCCCAGGGAAAGGTGGGCGAGTTCTTTTTATCGTCGATAAACTCCTTAGACACCAGATGGGGCGCGATCCGCATCATCAGCGATGTTTCAAACTCCCCTCCATGTCCCGCCCCGCCAGGCCCGGCTTCAGAAATATTCCTGAGTTTATCTACCACCAGTCGAAACCAGTTGATCATCACAAAATGACCATGAGGATATCGATGACCCATCTGTTCTATAAATACCTGTCCCAAAGCCTGATTGCCTCCGTGGCTGTTGAAGAGGATGAATTTTGTAAAACCATGGGTGAAAACGGAATCCGTAATCTCCTTCAATTGTGAAATCAGTGTTTCATGGCTCAGACTCAGCGTGCCGGAGAAATCCATATGGTGTCTGGAATAACCAATAGCGAGATTGGGAAGGATCAAAATCTGGTCAGATATTCTTTCTTCCAGTTTTCGACAAAAATAATCTCCGATCATCCGGTCTGTCCCCAGCGGTAGGTGATTCCCGTGTTGTTCCGTGGCAGACAAGTTGACCATCACGGGCAGATTTTTATCCAACTCGCTGATTTGCCTGGTATTTAGTTCTTCCCAAATCATGATTTTGCTGCCCAAATTTCGATTTCAACCAATAAGCCACCGATCAGGCCGGTTTGCACCGCGGTCCTGACTGGCCTGGGATGATCAAAATATGTTTCGTAAATGGCATTGAATGCTGTCCAATCTTCTATATTCCGGAGGTAAACCGTGACCTTGAAAACATCATTGAAATCGCAGCCCGCCGCGTGCAGGAGATTTTTGCAATTCTCCATCATATATCGGGTTTGTTCCTCAATGGTGTCCCCCACCAGTTGCCCCCGGGGATCAATAGCCGCCTGCCCCGATAAAACGATGAGTTTCCCGGGATCTACGATCAAAACCGGAGAATACGGTCCTGCGGTGTCGTGTTGTGTAGCGCGGTCGGGCACCTGCTTGCACGTCTTTTTTTCGTCTTGCGTCGTGGAATTCATATCACGTATATACTTTTTCCTGTGTCAAATAATGCCCGATAGCCTCCTCGTCCACTTCGATGCCCAGGCCCGGTCCTTCCGGTAGAAAGGCAAACGGGGGCTCGATCCTGATCGGGTTTTTCAATAAATCGTGCTCGCGGATCAACCGGCCAAATATATCGCCAGGCCAGATGCAGGATGCAGCCGCCGCAGAGGAATGGACGTACATGGCCTCCAGGATGCCCAGGTCGATCTCAGATCCGTGCCAGCACGGCAATTCGGCGGCTTCCGACACGTGCGAGAGCAACTGAAAATGGGCGAGTCCGCAATTGAAATTGAACCCATCCACGGCGTCCTCCCGGATTGCCTGGATAGCGTCCTTGATGCGCTGGCCGTGCGCGATGTATGGCAACGCGACGTGCAGTACGATGGCGATGGAGGAGAAATTTCTGAGATGGTGAAAATCGTGCAACCTCCAGCGGGAAACCGGATCTTCGATGCACAAAATATTCCCCGTTTCAGCCAGGGCGGACAATCTGGATTTTACTTCCGGCAGGAATTCCCAGCGTTCGTTGGGGTCCAAAATCACCTTCATCCCGGGGGCGATTTCACCGATAATCCGGCTCCAGCTCACCACATCATCGTCAAGATCGCATTTAAATTTTACGCAATCAAAACCGCGCTCTGCAAATGTCCTGACGACGTCTTCCATTTCATCGATATTCCGATGGCTCGACCAGGCTCCTACTTTCACCCGATCCCTGACAGGACCTCCCAGCAAATCCACGACCCGCATGTCGCGGGATCTGGCCATGGCATCCCAGATCGCGCATTCAAATCCGTCGTATTCCCGGCAAAACGCAAAAGGCAGTTTTTGGAGGGTAATAGCCTTCAAATCTTTTCCTATCAGGATGGTTGCAATTTCTTCTACCACTCCCCAATCGTGGGCCCGGTACAGTTCTCCCCATCCGATTACCCCGGATTCGAGTTCGAGTTTTACGATCAGTTTGGGTACCATATCAAACTGTAATGACCAGGCAGGCCTGGCCCCGGATTCGAGTTTGTGCAGGGGTTTGTTGATCCCTTCGCTCTCGATCGCTCCTTTCCGGGCGGGGACGATGACTTCGTAACAATGAATGCGCTTGATCTTCATCTCAATTCATTTCTTTATAAAGGCATTGTTGTAAAGCAAGGTAGAAGTGCCATTGTCTACGTAAATATTCTGGCCGGTCACCCCGGTGCTCTTGCCGGACAGTAAAAAAGCGACCACGTTCCCGCAGTTCTCAGGATCCATGAGTTCGTGTACAGCCTGGTAATCATGAACGTGCCCCTCGATCCATTTTTCCACATCGTCGGTCAGAGACTGGAGCAAAACCTCGTTTTGATCGGAATACACGAAACCCGGACCGACAGAATTGACTCGAATATGGTATTGGCCCAATTCGACGGCCATTCCCCTGGTGAGCCCTTCTACGGCTGATTTGGCGCTGGCGTACAGCCCGTATTTGTGAATGGTCCGGGAAGCGTGGATGGACGATATGTTGACGATGTTCCCCGTGTGCTGATGCCTGAGGAGGTGATTCACGTAAAATCTGGAAACCTGCCACAGTCCTTTGACATCGACGTTGTAGAGTCCATCAAATTCGAGATCAGAGGCTTCGTGCGCATTTTTGACCAGCCCGATCCCTGCGTTATTCACCAATCCGTCCAGTACCCCAATTTTGCTTTCGATTTCCTCAAACATGGCTTTGACTTCTTCCTCCCGGGTGATGTCAGCCTGGATGGAATACGCGTGCGGGTATTTTTTCCTGACCTTGTATAAACAATCCTTTTGGATTTCATTGAGAATCAACCGGGCGCCCAGCTTATCCAGCGCGCTGCAAATTCCCGATGCCAATCCATTGCCTCCACCGCCGGTGACCAGTATTTTTTTATCTTTCAGATCTATCATTCTTCATTTATATCACACCATATTTTTCAAAAGCTTCACAGGCACTCATCCCTTCTATGATCTTTTTTTGAACTATTTTTTCGGTTCTGGCTTTTTGAAGGGCCCCTTCGATGACTTCCTTTTCGTGTTTTTGAGGGATGATGCACACCCCATCGAAATCACCAAATACGATGTCCCCGGGCTCGATACGAACGTTTCCGAAGGTGATCGGCACCCGGTAATCGACGACTTTCCCCCGCACCTGCTGATCCTGGGAATACGCCCCATAGGAAAATGTGGGGAATCCGGTTTTCAATATTCCGGCGGTATCCCGGGAGTATCCGTCTACCACGGCGCCTGCTGCTCCCAGATGCCGGGCGCGAACCGTCATGATCTCACCCCACAACGCGTAATCCGGTGAGGCCCCCGAACATATATATACTTCGTGAGGACGCAAATCATCGAGCGCCTCCAGCATGACGCCAAATGGCTTGCCCGCAAGACCTTCGTCGATCGCCGGCGTTCCTATATCGGCCTCCACCACGGGGAATGCCCGTCCTGCCACGACCATGGTTTTTTCCAGAGGACGGATAGCCGGCGGCAAAAACTGATGTACAAGGCCCATCGTATCCATCACGTCACCAATGACGGCAGAGAACAATTCCTTTTTCATCAGATCAAAAAGCTCCTGATGATCGATCCATGAGATTTTATCCATTTCTATGCGTAATTTAACGTTTTTACTATGATTTGTTAATATATATCAAAGGCAGTACAAAAATATTTTGCATCTACGGCGATATTGTTTTGGTCTTGTAAATTGAAAGAAAAGCCAGGTTAATGGTGATCAATTAATTATAGATCAGCCAGGAGGACTCGTTTACCTCCCATTTCTTTGCTCTTTTCAGCAGCTTGCATAAAGGAAAATATTTCAAGGGTTTCTTCGATCTGTACGGGTGGATTTCCAGTGTCAAAAAACCGGACGATCTCCCGCAATAATCCATCGTACCCCTTAAAATCGTTGAGTAATTGGATTCCATTTTCGGCGTACACCATTCCTCCATATCCGCCTGTTCCTTTGCGGATTCCGCGGAATGTGCCGATCCGGTCTCCTTCCCACATACCGACCACCAGATCGGTATCGGGCGTGAAGGTTCGTTCCACCCACTGGCATCCTCTTCCCAGCAAGGTAAATAGGATTTCCACGCCGTGGACACCGTACCAGAACAAGTCCGGGTGATGTTCCTCGATATGCGCCGGGCTGTAGGCTTCGACGCTGTTCACCCGGCCAAGACTTCCCTCCCGCACTGCCTGAGCGTCCGTGAGAAACCGAAGCGAAGAAGCCGAAAACATAGGCGTTTTATACCGGTCGGCTGCGGACGCCAATTTCCGGGCATCCTCGAGTGAAGCAGCAAATGGCTTGTCGATAAATACGGGCAATCCTGCCTCAAAAACCGGCATCGCCTGTTCGAGGTGTTTATTCCCGTCGATCGTGGTCAATATCACATAATCGACCAATTCCAGAAGCCGGGGAATGGAATCCACGATTTCCACGCCGTGTTGTTGAACTTCTGCGGTAAATTCCGGAATCCGGTTCTTCCATTCGGTGATGAGTTCTGTGCCTTTGGGGTAAGCCGCGACCACCTTGTAGTTTCCGTATTCATTTCCGGACGCTGTATTCAGGGTTTTGACAAATGCCGGACTATGACCGGTATCCAGGCCTATCATCCCCACTTTTTTGACGGGCTGAATCCCGGCTTCAGAAGCCAGCGTTTTGGTTGGGTTCCAGAGGCTCAGCCCGAGACCAGCTAACAGGGAATTTTTAATAAAGCCCCTTCGATCAGATTCATTCATTGGTTATAATTTGTATTGAGGAACAAAGGATCTTACAGGTATTCTTTGGGGAATTTCCAGGGTGATCTGTATTCGGGGATCGCCATTTTTCTGGCCTCTTTGTCCCCCACTATTTTTTCGGTCTCCGGATCAAACCTGATCGACCTGCCCAGTTTGAGGGACAAAATGCTCAACTGTATAGGCAAATCCACCTTGATGTGATATCCGGCGTGGCACAAAGGTTGCGTGCGGGATCGCACTCCCTGGAGCCACTCCAGTTCCTGACCGGGGGAGGAAGGGATGGATTCCGGGGGCGTTGTCATACCGTCCATCCGATCCCCTTCGGGGACCAGGATATGAGAACTATAATCGGTGATTAAGGTGCCATTAGCGCCGTGAAAATAAATCCCCAGTCTCCTTCTGGTGCCGGTTTCATACCCCACTCCTTCTTTATCGGCATTCTGGAATGCCCAGCCATGGCTGTTGGTGGAGGAATTCATCCAGGTCATGGTCAGGTTGGGATACTGCCAGGTGACTTCATGATTGTCGTAGGCATCGCCGTCGTCGTCTATGATATAGCGGCCTCCCATGGCGTTGACGGAAGTGGGATAGCCCAGATCGAGCGCCCAGATGGGGAGGTCCGTGATATGAGGAGCCATTCCCGGTGTCCAGCCTCCGCTGAAATCCATCCAGAAGCAATGGTAAAAGGCGTCTTTTACCAGATTGGGATTGAAGGACTGCATCGGGGAGGGACCTACCCACAGATCCCAGTCGAGGCCTTTGGGGGCGGCGGATTGATTGTTCCCTTTACCGATTCCCTGCGGGGCTTCATTCATGACAAAAAAGGTGCGGACGGTGGCGATATCTCCCAGATTACCCGACCGTATCAGCTCCACCATTCTCCGGTAATGGTCGCCCGCGTGAATCTGGGTCCCGATCTGATTGATGGTGCCGTGCTTCCGGAAAGCATTGCGGATCACGATGCTTTCACCCGGATACATGGACATCGGTTTTTGGAGATAAACATCGAGTCCCGCTTCGGCCGCCGCCACCGCCTGGAGGGTATGCCAGTGCGCCGGTGTGGCGATAATGACGGCGTCCAGACCCGGGTGCCGGAGCAAATCCCGGTAATCGTGGTATCCTTTGCAGGTGGATTTGTATTTCTCCACGATGGGG
>CALEIL010000339.1 GCA_937876435.1 uncultured Bacteroidota bacterium | reverse complement strand
ACTCAAAAAAGAGTAAACGTGATAGGATCGGTGACCAGTATTGATGAGAAAGAAATCACAGCGTCCCCCGTTTCCAAACTTTCAAATGCCCTGGCTGGCCGTTTGCCTGGTGCAATATTTATGCAGGACCGTGGAGAACCCGGGAACGACGAAGCTTCAATTAGGATCCGTGGAAATTCTACACTGGGAAACAACAGTCCATTAATTGTCGTGGACGGAATTCCGGGAAGAGACATTAATTCTCTGCATTCCAATGATATCGAAAGCATCACCGTTCTCAAGGATGCTTCCGCAGCAATCTATGGGGCCCGGGCAGCCAATGGTGTAATTTTGGTCACCACCAAGAGAGGATCTTATAACGTCAAGCCAAAGTTGACGTACGGGTATTTTCATGGGTTTTTATCTCCGACAACATTGCCTGAGCTCACTGATGCGGCTACTTATGCCCAGATGATCAGGGAAAACCAGTCTTACAGGGGAGTGGATGAATCCAATATGCTATATTCCCTGGAAGATATAGAAAAATTTAAGTCTGGAGACTACCCCTGGACACATCCCAATACAGACTGGTACGACATCGCACTCAAAGATTATAGTACTACCAATCATCACAACTTATCATTGTCTGGTGGTTCAGAAAATATCAGTTATTTTGCTTCATTCGGAAAACAATTTGACGATGGAATCTACACAAACTCACTGACCTCATACAACAGGTACAATCTCAGGGCAAACCTTGATTTCAAATTAAATGATTTTATCAATATTGGTCTGGATTTATCAGGGATTCAGGAGAATAGTCTTTATCCTACAAAATCCGCTTCTGATATCTTTCGATCACTACGAAGATCATATCCCACTCAAGCAGCGCTTTTTCCGAATGGTCTACCTGGTCCGGACATCGAATTCGGAGATCAACCAATGGTTTCAGCGTCAGATGCCACTGGTTTTGACGACAGAAAGGAGTACCGATTAAATAACGTGTTTTCAGCCAATATCAGAATTCCCTGGGTGGATGGATTAAGTGCGTCCAGTTATTTTGCTTACGATCTCTACAACAATAAGAGAAAACTGTTCCAAAAGCCATGGACGCTGTACAGCTTTGACCAGGATTCCTATTTAGCAGATGGCAACACCGGGGTGGAAGATGGTTCTGAATACCTGGTAGGTACGTCCCGTGGCTTCTCTGAACCCCGGGTTACCAATTATTCCGACAATAATACCTCAAAAACTTTCAACATAAAAGTTGATTATACAACCACTCTCAATCACGACCACAATATCAATACATTCATAGCTTACGAACAATACGAAGGTCATAGCGAAGGGTTTTCAGCGTATCGAAGATATTTTGTGTCTGATCAGTTGCCCTATCTTTTTGCTGGAGGAGATGAAGGCAAAGACAATGATGAGTCCGTGGGGATAGGCGCCCGTCAAAATTACTTTGGACGATTAAGCTACAATTTCAAGGAAACGTACCTTTTTCAGTTTAGTTTTCGAAGAGATGGTTCATTAAATTTTTCAAAAGAAGCAGGCCGGTGGGGCAATTTTCCTTCGTTTCTCATTGGGTGGCGACCATCCCAACAATCCTGGTGGAAAAACAACATTCGATTTATTAACTATTTCAAACTCAAAGCGAGTTGGGGTCAACTTGGAAACGATATTGTATCCCCCTTTCAATTCCTGACACGGTATGGTTTCACAGAAGGTGTTCCTCTTGGCGCATCGAAAGGATATGTACAGGGATTGGAACAAAGAGGTTTTCCCAATCCCAACATTACGTGGGAAATAGCCAACGTATATAATTTCGGATGGGAATCCCAATTTTTCGATTCCCGAATTGGTTTTGATACTGATTTCTTTTTTGAACGTCGGAACAACATTCTGGTACAAAGAAACAGATCGGTTCCTGAATTCACCGGCATTTCCTTACCAGATGAGAATTTCGGAATCGTTGACAATTACGGATTTGAATTACAGTTAAATTACAACAAGACGCGAGGAGCATTTAAGTATTTTGCCTCCGCTAATCTGGCTTTCGCCAGAAACAAAATTGTCGAATTTGATGAGCCGGCGAGATCCGTCCCGTGGCAAGAGCGCACTGGACTTCCCCAGGGAGCACATCTTTTGTACAAAGCGGTCGGCATCTTCAAAGATGAAGAACACGTGAATTCGATCCCGCATGTAACGGGAGCAAGACCAGGCGATATTATCATCGAGGATTTTGATCAAGATGGTGAAATCACTTCCAATGACCGGCAATTGTTTCCCTTAACCACTACGCCTGAGCTTACCTTTGGATTGAATCTTAATTTGTCTTATCAAAACTGGGAATTGCGGGGACTTATCCAGGGGCATGGCAGAGCTTTGCGGTATATCTACGACGATGCCCGGGCGGGTACTGCTGGAAATTATTTTCAGTACGATGCAGAGGATCGGTGGACACCGACCAATACCGACGCCACCAAACCCAGGGCGTATGAATGGACGGAAGAATACTGGAGGGATTCCCATATAACCGATTACCACTATACCGATATCTCATTCGCAAGACTGAAAAACCTTCAACTGAGTTATACGCTACCAACTGAAATGATCCACAAAATTGGGCTAAAAGAAGCCAGGTTGTACGTTTCAGGCCAAAACCTATTCCTGATATACTCAGGCAATAAAATCATGGACCCTGAAGCCGGCGGGATGGGAGCTTATCCTATTATGAGAGTTTTGAGTTTGGGCGGCCAAATTTCATTTTAATCACATTAAACATTTTGGACATGGATATTCTAAACAAAAATATATTGAAATCCCTGGTTGTGATAATAATCCTGACAACAGGCGCTTGCAACAACAGCATCCTGGATCAAAATCCACAGGATAGCTATTCTGATCCAGTGGTTTTCTCTGATCCCAAATTGGTCGAATATTATCTAAATGCCCTGTACAATGATATTAACTATGGATGGAACCAAAGAGGGCATGGGTACCAAACCGGCGTATTCGTTGGAGAAACAGTGACTACGAAGGGCGCAGAACATACACCTTATGATATCAGCAGCATAAGTCCAGGAAATTTGGGGCCGGATCGGGGGAACCTGACCTGGCATCATTATTCTGACATTTACAAATTAAATTACCTCCTGGCCAATATCGATCAGGTGATCGAAGCCGCCGGTGAAAATGAGAAGGAAAGCATCACGAAAGAAGTTAATATCCTGAAGGGTGAAGCCTATTGCCTCCGGGCGATTTTCTATATGGACATATGTCGTGCCTACGGTGGAGTCCCATTGATTAGCGAACCGTCCAATCTGGGAGACGATTTTTCCAACGTCACTCGAAACACCTTCGCAGAAACGGTAGATTTCATAGTCAATGACTGCAACGAAGCAGCTAAATTATTGAAACCAAAGTCTGAGTCCGTGATGGGAAGAGCCCATAAAGAAATGGCTTTGGGGGTCAAGTCCAGAATCTTGTTGTTTGCAGCCAGTGACTTAACAGCGGACGGCACGGCTCCGAGTGATCTTTTGGGGTATTCCAATCCTGATCGGACCCAGTTATGGGAAGATGCAAGAGATGCGGCCAAAGAACTAATAGATATGGGAACACTGGAATTGGAGGATTTTGGGGCACCGGATCAAGCGCTTGCTTCGAGAGGTTACTACGATTTGTTCAGATCGTATGACTTGAGTAGTCAGGAAATAATATGGGGTAAAATGCACCTGAAGGAATCAGGAACCAATCTTAGAACAAATCTTAGATTGGGACCAAATGGGAACGGATGCCACGGAAATAACAGTCCATATGGAAATTTTGTAGATCAATATCAGATGGCCGATGGCACTGATTTTTTTGATCATTTCACAGTCAATGCCAATAAGGAGTACATCAACAAGTCTGACACCTATACGAACCCCAACATATACAAAAGTCGTGAACCCAGATTCTATGCCAGCGTGCTTTACGATAGTGCCATTTGGCAACCCAGATTTCCGGGACTGGATCAGCTTGATCCTCTGGGAATTTATGATCGTCGAACCAGGGTGGTAATCGAAAATGGAAAGGTGGTCAGTGAACGTTTTGGTATTGATTCGCGACAAGGTCCATTTACCCCCTGGAACGGAACCTACACGGGTTATCTTCTGAAGAAGTTTACAGATGATGCGATCATCGGCCAGGATGATGCGAACGAAAATGTCATCATTAGGATGAGATATCCAGAAATATTATTAAATTATGCCGAAGCATTGATTCACCTGGGGGACGTCGAAACGGCCTCAACCTATATCAATATGGTCAGAACCCGGGTGGGCCTGCCCGAATTTACGGGAGATCCTTTGGAAGCCTTGAAATATGAACGAAAAATGGAGTTATTTTGTGAAAATGTCGCCTGGTTTGATGTTCGCAGGTGGAAAATACTGGAAGAAAATTTTGATCAGGATTTATACGGTGTAGACATTCGCGAAGTAACCGAGGACGGGGTCACGACAACCACCTGGAAGCAGGTCGAAGCTGCACCCAGGAAAACTTTCACCCAGAAACTGTATTGGATGCCCATCGCAGATGATGAGATCAATAAAGCACCAAAATTGGTACAAAATCCAGGATATTAATATAATGACACACTTCACCAAACACCCCCTGAGAACCATGATCTGTAGATTAATCAAAATTACGATAGCCGTCATCTGGATTACCATGGATATCCAAGCCCAGAACACCGTGGGCCATGTGTCCTCCTTAAATGATGTCCAAACCCAAATGCTGACCGAAGTCAATCCTCCGCATGTCCCATTCAACCAAAACCCCATCGCGATTTCAGGGGGACTATTGATTGATGGAACCGGCGGAGAAGTCATTGAAAATGCAGTAGTCCTAGTGGATAGAAACCGCATCATAGAGGTCGGTCGCCAAGGTGAAATATCTATTCCTGAAAACGCGGATCACGTGGATGCTACAGGCTATACCATCATGCCCGGATTGATTGACGCACATTTTCATAATGTGAACAATAATGAACGACTGGCAGTGATGCTCAAAAATGGAACCACCTCCTTCAGAGACCCGGGCCATCCGTTTCGCTTTTACCAATCCCTGAATTTTGCCGAGCAACCCATGCCTCGCGCTTTTCTCACGGGATCTCATCTGGATGGTTATCCCGGGGTCTATAAAGATCACGCGTTATTGACACAGAATGGGGATCACGCCCGATCCATGGTGTATAATTACCTGCGCCAGGGAAGCTCAGGGATTAAAATTTATTTTCGGTTGCCTTTGGAATTTTATGCTCCGATCGTTCAAGCTGCTCGTATGAATGGCGTTCCGGTATTTGCTCACTTGGAACTGGTCAGAGCTGACGATGCCATCCTGGCTGGTGTAGATGGAATAGAACACGTCACTTCCTGTGGCACCGCCCTGGCTGATCCGGAAGAAGCCCGCAAATTTCAGGATACCGTATATAAAAACAGCGATGCTCGAAGAGAGTGGCGCTATCGTTTGTGGTCCACCATCGACCTTCGGTCAGAAAGAGTCGATCAATTGTTGGAATTGATGGTGGAAAAGGACATCTTTTTTTCTCCCACCCTGGCCACTTTTGAACGCAGACCAGGTGATGATGACGTGGAAGAATACGAAACAGAAGGATTCAGAAAAATGCTGGAATTTGTAGGCCTGGCACATCGGGCTGGTGTAAAAATCGTCATAGGTTCCCACAATTGGGGACCACATGTCGAACCCGGCATGGCTTACCAGCGGGAGATGGAGTTGTTCGTGGAAGCGGGCATGAGTCCTATGGAAGTCATCCACAATTCTACGTTACTCAATGCGGATTATTTCAGGTCCCAGGGCAGGATTGGCAGCATAGAAAAAGGTAAATTGGCCGATATTATATTGGTCGACGGAAATCCTTTGGAAAATATCTCTAACATGAAAAAAATACATCGGGTGATGTTGAATGGGAGCTGGGTCAACACACCATAAAAATTCTGACCTGGACTAATATACCTGATCGCCTTTTTTAAATTAATTCATGGAAAATCAAATCGACAGATGAATCAAATGAAAATCCAGTTTTGTACGCTGTTTATTCTTGGAATGTTTTCCGGATTGCAAAGCTTCTCTCAGGAAAATATGCTCTGTGTCGGCTACCATTGGACAGCAGATGAGGCGAACCTCAAAATGAAGGAATTTGCTGCTACCTGGAACGATCAGGAATCCTGGAAACAGCGAGCGGATATGATCAAAAAGGGCATTATCGAAGGGATGAAATTTGATCAGATGCCCAAAACCGAAGGACCCGTCAATGTAAAAATTACGAACTCAAGGGAACTGGATGGGTATATAGTGGAAAATGTTTTGCTGGAAAGTTTTCCAGGCTTTTATGTAACGGGGAACCTTTACAGACCCTCTGATTCTCAGGGGAAAAATGCCGCTATCCTATCCCCTCACGGACATCTGACAGACAAACGATTTACGCATTACGTCCAAATCCGAAGCGCAGTACTGGCCAGAATGGGAGCGATAGTCTTTGCCTATGATATGGTCGGGCACGGTGATTCCCATCAGGTAGATTCTCATCGTATGCCGATCGCCATGTTGCTGCAAACGTGGAACAGTAAGCGGGTTCTGGATTATTTGCTTTCCCGCCAGGACGTGGACCCCGAGAGGATAGGCATGACCGGGGGCTCCGGTGGAGCAACACAGACATTTATATTGACAGCTATCGATGAAAGAATCAAGGTGTCCGTGCCTTGCGTACAGGTATCAGCTCATTTTTTTGGTGGATGCGTTTGCGAAAGCGGGATGCCCATCCATAAAAGCCCGGAATATCAAACCAATAATGTAGAAATTGCCGCCCTCTGTGCACCCCGACCCATGCTTATTATTTCCGATGGCAACGACTGGACGCGGAATACCCCTCTGATCGAATATCCCTATATCCAAAAGGTATATGCTCAGTTTGACGCGGAACACAAAGTCGAAAACGTGCATCTGGCAGCTGAAAAACACGATTACGGATATTCAAAGCGGGCGCCCATGTACAATTTTTTTGCCCATCACCTAAAACTTAATTCCAGAAAAGTGGATTGGGATCCTACGGTCAATGAAGATTTTGTGGAAATCCTGGACCGGGAACAACTCTCGGTCTATTCTGACGAACATCCCATTCCCCCCAATGCACTAAAAGGGAACCAGGCGATCCTGGATTATTTGGGATTATCAATTACTGCTCAGGAATGAAATAACCACCTCATTAACCTCATATCCGCCAGTTTTAAGGTTAAAAAATTAGTTTTACTAATGAAACTAAGTTCACCCTTGAAACTATTTCAGTGTGAGCGAATCTGAGGTAATACTTCTGTAACTAATAAGTAAGATCCAGATAAAACGAATTTTTTCATCCAGACAATTCAGATCGGATAGTTGGCAGAACGAATTTTGAATAGGATTCGTTATATTGGTACAAAAAACATTCATATGTCTTCGACCACCGTCATAAAACCACCGCGTACCATACGGGAAGTCTGGGAAAGTCTTTCAGAAGGGACCCGGGCTCAGGTTATTGAAAATCATCTCATTATGTCCCCACCACCTACCGATTCACATCAGAAATTGTTGAACAATATCAATTTTTCCATATACTCTTACTTAATAAAACATCCGTTAGGTGAAATCCGGATAGCACCTTATGGGGTCTATCTCGATGAAGAAAACGTACTCGAACCAGATATCTCATTTATAAGCAACGAAAACCTCCACAAAATCAAGGAAAACGGCCTTCATGGAGCTCCGGATTTGGTAATCGAAATCCTTTCCCCTTCTACGGCATCATACGACAGAAACCAAAAAAAGAAGGTATATGAACTCCATGGAGTGAAGGAGTACTGGATCGTGGATCCCGGCAATAAAAAAGCCGAGGGATATTTTCTCGAAGAGACTCGCTATGGATCACCACAGGAATGGGAGGGCAGGATCGAGTCCAGAGTCCTGGGTTATGAATTTGAGTTTTAACCCTGGGAAAGCAGGAAGATACCCTAGTGTGCCGGGCATTAAGTTCGTGATACTTATGACGAGGTTATTTTTTGTCAG
>CALEIL010000338.1 GCA_937876435.1 uncultured Bacteroidota bacterium | reverse complement strand
TGAGTGGTTTTTCGATTTTGGACATAGATGATACCGGAGGGATGTCCCATTTCATTGATCATCTGAATGATTTCCTTCATGGCTTCCTGTTTCCCCAGTTTGGGCCGTATTTCGTAATACAGATTGGTCCGGTTGAAGGAAGATATGAATTTGTTGTATTCTTTCAGATCCAGATTCCGGACAATATCGCTCTGCACCTTGGGGGTGGCTGTGGCCGTGAGGGCCACCAGTGGTATGTCATCCCCGATGGTATCCACCATTTGTTTTATTTTCCGGTATTCCGGTCGGAAATCATGTCCCCACTCCGATATACAGTGCGCTTCATCGACCGCTACAAGAGACACGTCTATCTTTTGGAAAAAATTCAGGTACTCTTCTTTGGTTAACGTTTCCGGTGCGACATAAAGAAGTTTTGTTTTCCCCTGGGTAATATCTCCCAAAACCTGCCGGATCTGGGATTTATTGAGGGATGAATTGAGAAAATGCGCGATATCATCGTTTGCGCTGTACCCTCTCAGCAAATCGACCTGATTCTTCATCAGCGCAATCAGTGGTGAAATGATAATAGCCGTGCCATCCAGTATCAATGCCGGCAACTGATAACACAAAGATTTCCCGCCCCCCGTCGGCATAATGACGAAGGTATCCTGACCTTGCACTATACTCTGAATGATCTCTTCCTGCTGTCCTTTAAATTGATCAAATCCAAAGTACTCTTTAAGCGCAGAATGCAACACTTTATCGTTGGTTATTGTTAATGAATCCATTTGCCCAAATTTCCCTGTATGCTAAAATATTGTTTTTACTCATTTAATTTACCAAAAATTTCGTATAATTAAAAATTGATAGCCGTGAAAAAAATTTCTAATATACGAACTATTGCCAGCCAGACTCTGGAAATGGAAAAACTTACACTGGAACAACTTATTCCAACCCTGAACGATGAATTTGATCATATTGTTCATCTGATCCACAATAACCCTGGAAAAGTTATTTTCACGGGTGTCGGCAAAAGCGCCATTATCGGACAAAAAATAGTTGCCACCTTAAATTCCACAGGTACTCTGGCAGCTTTTTTACATGCTGGCGACGCGATTCACGGTGATCTTGGCATCATAGAAAAAGATGACATAGTCGTTTGCATGTCCAAAAGCGGTCATACCCCTGAAATTAAACTAATTATACATATTATTCAAGGATTTGGCAATAAAATAATCGGTATTTCCTCTGTTAAAAATTCCTTTTTGCATCGCGTAGCGGATTATTTCATCTGGACCCCGGTGGACAGGGAGGCGGACCAGCACAATCTGGCTCCGACCTGCAGCACCATAGCCCAATTGGCCATTGGCGATGCGTTGGCGATGTGCCTGGCCAGTATGAATGATTTTCAGGAAAAGGATTTTGCGCGCAACCATCCGGGAGGAATGTTGGGCAAAGCGTTGAACCTCGAGGTTTCCCACCTGCTACACCTACACGAAAAGCCCGTGGTGTATCCGGATCAGGGCATCGATCAGGTAATCATCGAAATGACGGCCAAAAGGTTGGGGGCCACTGCAGTGTTGGAGGACGACGACCACACGATTGCCGGGATCATAACCGACGGGGATCTGAGGAGAATGCTAATGAAACAGTCCTTTTCACAGGACATCAAAGCCCGGGATATTATGACGCCTGACCCCATTTGCATCCCGGCTCATACGAAGGCCACCGCTGCAATTGATACCATGCGCCGGCACTCCATCACCCAACTTATCGTGACCCGTGATCATCGTTACTCTGGCATGATCCATCTCCATGATTTACTCAACCAGGGATTTGAAAATAAATAAAAATAGTACAGCATGCTTATACCCATTGGCGATGACAATATATCCGGCGGGGCCCGGCCGATCGCGTCCTACCTCTTCCTTTTTTTAAATATTTTCATTTTCATCTACGAGATAAGCCTGGGGGATCGTGATTTGCAGATATTTATCAATGATTTTGGTGCCATACCCACTGAAATCATGGCAGGAAACAACCTTACGGCGATTTTCACCAGTATGTTTTTGCACGGAGGGTGGTCCCACCTTATAGGCAATATGCTGTTTCTTTGGATCTTTGCTGATAACGTGGAAGCCGTTTTGGGTACCGGCAAATTTATTTTGTTTTATCTGGCAGGAGGGATCATAGCTTCTCTGGCCCATATCTGGATGAACGCCGACAGCACAATTCCCAGTATCGGAGCCAGCGGAGCTATATCAGCGGTGCTCGGGGCTTATCTGATCATGTTTCCTCGCTCCCGGATCAAACTCGTATTTCTGATATTCTTTATCACCTTTTATATTTCTGCCATTATTTTCATTGGTTTCTGGTTTATCCAGCAATTTATGGCAGCCTACATTGAAACCGGGCTGGATGCCAGGACTCAGGGAGTGGCCTGGTGGGCCCATATTGGCGGGTTTCTTTTTGGCATCATCTGCGGAATTTTCTATCGAAGCAAAGCCCGGGAATTTAGCTTTATTCCCGATTATACGGATCTTCATCCCCGGCATAGGAGGTAGCCAACAGTGAAATCATCACAAATGAAATTGATCCGAGAGAGGTCAATAAAGTAGTCTCTACCAGACAACTGACAAAATATATAAAGACAATAATGGGGTATACCAGTCGGCCGTGCTTCAGTATCGAGATAAAAATTTTACCCAGGGCTACATTCAGCAGGCCAAATCCCACCAGACCACTTCCTGCCAGAAAAGTGATCCAAAGATTGTGAGGATATTCACGGATCCGGATATTGTCCATGAGATAAAACTGTAGGTGCATTTCATCGATTAAATCTCCCAACCCAACGCCCCACCAGGGCGAGGACTTAAAAACCTCCCAACCCACCAAATTGGACTTCCAGCGCACAGCATCTGAATAAAACCACCAGGAATGACTTTCATAGTTGCGAAAATCCTCCAGGAAATAGGCCCATTTTTCCCGAATGGTAGGAAAAGTAAATAAAAAAACACCGACCAATACCCCAAACAGGACCATCCAACCGATGCCTTGTCTGGTGCGAAATTTTTTATTGAAAATAAAGGTGGCGACAGTGCCCAGGTAAAATAATACCAGTCCGGTGCGAACCGCCAGCAAATGTATTCCGATAATCACCAGCAACAAGGAAATGCCAAATATAATATAATATCGGGTCAACCTGCGGTGTCTGACCCATTCGTCCCAGCCAAAGATTCCCGCTATGGCGAGGAATAAACTGGTCCGGACGTGCTGGACCGGCATCTGAAAGGATCCCCCTTCGCGGATACCCGACAGAATATCTTCCCCATGGGACAGCAGTTTCATTACAAGATAGAGGGTAATCGCAGCCCCTGCGAGTATAAACTGCCTCTGAAACATCCTGCGACGATTGATCAAAAATCCGGGCCATAGCGAAAAAGCAAACGGCAATACCATAAAAGGGAGATTGACCCGAAGCAGGCCGATCCATTGCTCGCTGTCCCGCGACCAAAACCCGCTGACCAGAATAATTCCATAAATGACCAGAAATGGCCAGTACTGTCGGACAGTGCGTTCCACCTGAATTTTACGGCCAAAAAAGAACAGTGGCAAAGCAAACAAAATAATGGCGATAGAGGCAAGCGCTTCAAAAAAGAACAATCCCCAGGGCAGCAGGAGGATGGAAAAAAGTTGGAGATATTGACCCGCGGATTCCTTTATTATCACAGCATCACTTTCATAGCAATCAAATAAAATCTTACCTTTGCAAAAGTAGAAATAAAACTCAATGAATGGACGCCATAGACCAGCTTATAGCGTATAAATCGGAGATAGAACAGACAGATCCAGCCTCGTTGGAGGAATTGGAACGATTCAGAATTCGGTTTCTCGGTTCCAAAAATGTTCTCAAACCTCTTTTTTCAGAGATCAAGAACATCGCCCCTGAACACCGGAAAACATTTGGCCAGCAGATCAATGCGGTCAAGCTACTCGCTGAAGAAAAATACGAGACCTGTCAGTTGAATCTGGCCCATGCCGGCCAGCAATCCACCATTCAGAAACTGGATCTCAGCCGGCCCGGATATCCTATGGAGTTGGGAAGCCGTCACCCGATCAGTCTCGTCATGAACAAGATCATCGACATTTTCTCGCGGATAGGATTTTCCATCGCAGAAAACCGGGAAATAGAAGATGAATGGCACAATTTCACTGCGCTCAATACGCCGGAAAACCATCCAGCCCGGGACATGACCGACACCTACTACATCAAAAACGACTGGACCCACATCCTCCGGTCACAAACCAGTACTGTGCAGGTCCACGTGATGGAAAATCAAAAACCACCGATCAGGATCATCTCCCCGGGTCGTGTCTACCGGAACGAAACGGTTTCAGCCCGGTCCCATTGCCAGTTTCACCAGGTAGAAGGCCTGTACATCGACAAAAATGTTTCCTTTGTGGACCTCAAGGAAACGCTGTTGTATTTTGCCCGGGAGATGTACGGCGCCGATGCACGAATCCGGTTGCGGCCGTCGTATTTCCCATTTACCGAACCCAGCGCTGAGATGGATGTGTACTGGGGATTGGAAACAGAATCAGATCACCGGATTACCAAAGGAACCGGTTGGCTTGAAATCATGGGTTGTGGAATGGTAGATCCCAACGTATTGGAGAATTGTGGCATCGATCCCGATGAGTACAGCGGTTTCGCGTTTGGAATGGGAATCGAACGACAAGCGATGCGCATGTTTGGAATACAGGACATCCGCATGTTTTTTGAGAACGACATGCGGTTTTTAAGACAGTTTAAGTCCATAGTTTTATGACGCCTGGAATACCTAAAGGAACCCGGGATTTCGGTCCTGAGGAACTCTACAAAAGACGGTATATTTTCGATATCATTCAAAAACACTTCGAATTGTACGGTTATTCCCCCATCGAGACCCCTTCGATGGAAAACCTGGAAACGCTCCTTGGCAAATACGGCGATGAAGGCGATCAGTTATTGTTCAAGGTACTCAACAACGGAGATTTCCTCAGCAAGGTGCCGACCGAATTGCTGGATGAGAAAAACAGTCAGAAAGCAACCAGTCATCTATCCAAAAGAGGATTGAGGTACGATCTGACCATCCCTTTTGCCCGCTACGCCGTCATGCATCGCAATGATATTACGTTGCCATTTAAAAGATATCAGATACAGCCGGTATGGAGGGCCGACCGGCCGCAAAAAGGCCGGTATCAGGAATTTTATCAATGCGATGCCGATGTCATAGGCTCGGAATCATTGCAATACGAAGCCGAATGCGTGCTGCTGTTTGATCAGGTCTTTGCCGAACTTGGTCTCGAGGTTGATATCCGGATCAACAACCGCAAACTCTTGTCGGCGTTGTGTTATCTGATCGACGCTGGAGAACGCATCTCGCCGATTACCGCCGCAATTGACAAACTGGATAAAATCGGTCACGATGGCGTCCGGAAAATATTGGAAAAGGAAGGGCTGAACGATCAACAGATCGAAGTCATAGCACAATATTTAAAAATCGATGATTTGTCCGGCATAAGGCATCTTTTCCAGGATCAGGAAGAAGCACAGGTGGGGATCTCAGAAATTGAGCAAATTTTCAACTTTCTCAACGGGAAACCCATGAGCAACAAACTGACGTTTGATCCCACTCTTGCCCGTGGCTTGAGCTACTATACAGGGGCCATCCTGGAGGTGAAATCGACCCAGGTAGAAATGGGGAGCATCGGGGGTGGTGGCCGTTACGACAACCTGACCGCCTTGTTCGGCGGAGAAAAACTGGGTGGAATGGGTATTTCATTTGGTGCCGAACGAATATACGACGTCATGGAAGAACTAGGTTTGCTGGATCAGGCCCAAATCGATGCTCCGGTCCTTATTTTGTTGCAGGACGAGCAATTGCAGGAGTATGGCTTTGATATTCTTCAGCAACTGAGACGCCACGGGATCCGGTCGGATCTGTATCCGGCGGGAGCCAAAATGAAAAAGCAAATGAAATACGCTGACCGCGTGAAAGCCAGGTATATACTGATCCTCGGTCCAGAAGAATGGGAAAGAAAAGAGATAGCCGTCAAAGATATGACCACCGGACAGCAATCCAACGCCGGCATATCGGAGGTGGTCGATATCATCCTGGATAAAACAGGAGCATGACCGTCGATTTACCTTATAGCAAAAAAGCATGATGTGCATTCTGTGTGGCTCAACTTCATTGAAAACAGATAGCTCATCCTGTTTTCTTTAAACTTATTTAACACCGTTCCCCCATATGGATATTACAATAAAGCTAAAGGGTACAGAGTTTAAAACCTCTGAGTAATTTTAACATTTAAAAGCCCGGCATTCCGGTATTTGCGCCATGTTTTAAAAGTGAAATGAGCTGATGCTGATCCCTGTACTTTTAAAAAAAAGACGTGAATTCTGTTAAGAACGGATATTTAGTAACTTTGCCCCCTGAAAAAATTAGACCCAAAATACATATTATGATATTTTTTAACCTATATTTGTTTGTAAATCAAAAATGTAATTTGCTAACTAAATTATAGCTATGCCAAAATATCTTTATGTATGCCGGAAAATTATGTCCGGTTTTAGCGCAGTGCTTGGTTTGATATTCCCAATAGTTCTATCCGCTGTGAATCCCCTCACAGATAAAAATATGGAACAGGATCTGGGAGAACTAATCGATCAGATGGAAAGCATCATCCCGGTAGTAGAAAGAGCCAAAGCCATCGACATTGCACTTCCCTATTTTAATCGTTATCCCCAGTTTACGGAAGAACTACTCGGTCAGGCGGTCCTTTATTTTCCCGTCATTGAAAAAGTATTAAAAAAATACAATCTTCCTGAAGATCTCAAATACATCCCATTTTTTGAATCTGGATTTCGGGTCAACGCGGTTTCACCTGTGGGCGCCAGAGGTTTGTGGCAGTTTATGGAAGGAACGGCCCGCAAATACGGATTGACCGTGAACCGTGAAATAGATGAAAGATTTGATTTTATAAAATCCACCGATGCTGCAGCGCGCTTTCTGAAATCTCTGCATGAAGAACTCGGTAGCTGGGCCCTGGTACTCATGGCATACAATGGTGGTCCTTACAGGGTCAAGCGGCTGATGAAGGAAAGCAATACTTCCGACGTCCAGGTGATTATGAACCAGATGCCTCAGGAAAGCCAGAATTATCTGAGCAAGATGATCGCCGCCAAATTATTGTTCCAGTCCTATAAAGATTACGGACTTGTCCCACGGCTTCCGGATCCCGTGGATTTTTACACCATCCAGACGTCATACATTACCTCGTTGGATCTTCAATCCATCAGTAAGGAATATGGGGTGGACTACAACGCATTGCGGTCAGCAAATCCTCACCTCAAATATCGAAAAATAAGTAATTTGGGGCAGAATACCATCCATATCCGGATCCCCGTATTGGCTTCTAAAGATAAGAAGGGAACGGAAGACGATTACCGCATCCAGACCTTTTACCTCACTTCGGAATCCCAATTGGATCAACTGGCCTCTATGCTTCAGATCAGTAGCCGGAAAATAGAATTGGCTAATGAATACTACAATCCCGTAAATGTAGCCGGAAAACTGATCAAACTGAAGGTGCCCTTGTCCCAGTTTATGGTCCTCGACAAAACATTTGGCCCTCCTCCGGTCGATTTTCTGCGAAGAGACCTCAAAATGATCATCAACGAAAAATTAAGCTCCAGAGTAATCCCGGCTTCCTCCCGGAGGGAACCCATATTCCTGACCAGAAAGCTGTACTATCTGAGGCCATCGGAATCCCTGCTCGATGTGGCTAGCCGGCTCAATATTCCGTTGGAGCAAATCAAGCACATGAACCCAAACCTGGATCTCTATCATTCGCGCAGGCTGTATATACCAGTCCCGGCATCTGAGGCCGTGGATGTGGTCGGTGCTTTATAAGACCTGAGCACAAGCTGCGCGTTCTATCAAAAAATATTACCGCGGGTAGGATGGATCATTCATACCGGATCCCGGATCCCACCGTATCCCGGATCCCGTATCCCACCGGTTCCCGAATCCCGAATCCCGAATCCCGTGGTAAAATGTCCATTGTA
>CALEIL010000337.1 GCA_937876435.1 uncultured Bacteroidota bacterium | reverse complement strand
TTACGGCGGCCAAACGGGAAGAATAGAAGCAAGCCTGGCTGTGGATGCTGATGTGCGGAAAGCGTTGGAATTTATCAACCAAAAAAAGAAAATGAATAATCTGCTATCAGGATTTTAGAAGAAGTGGGTAAAAGTAGCTAGGATGGGTTGGAGTTGCATTGGCGGTTCATAGTTTCTATAACTGTATGAGTGCGTGATTTTCTTAGGATCAAATTATAGTTTTTTGCCTGACCGGAAACACTATACCCGTACTCCATGGAATTCGGAGACGCTCACACTCGTTCTGATTGTGGTCTTCGGTATATCCAATATATACTTCCCGGATTGGGGACTATGGAATCTGATACCGGGGATGTTAGCTGTGGGAAATCTACTGGTCAAAATTTATATTCTCAAGTTATATTTTGCCTCAAAATGTACCTGGAAAGGCAGCATAGGAATCTGGGCATCTCTCATTTTAGGTGACCTGGTACTTATTGTACTATTCTTATTAAAGACTGGATTGCTCAGTGCGCTTTGAAATTGAGAGTAATCATTTTAGATTTACCACCCGTGTAATCAGCGTAATCCGTGATTAGTGATCAGTACATCCGTGATCAGTGATTAGTGATCAGTACATCCGTGAAATCCGTGACATCCGTGATCAGTTGTTATCCGTGAAATCCGTGAAATCTGTGATCAGTGATTAGTACATCCGTGAAATCCGTGATCTACTCTGCTATACGCTTTCTGCGACGAGAAATCCTGGTGAATACTTCAACATAAAGAAGATAGACCATCGTCAGCCCTACCAAAAGCATATTGATATCAAAGTGTTGAAATTCCAGGACCAGATATATCAGGAGGGCATTGAACATGGTCAGTATCACGGTCGCTTCCATATGAGACAATCCGGAATCGATGGTCAGATGATGTATGTGATTGCGTTCTGCAGCAAAAGGAGACCGGCCTCTGAGAATCCTGCCCGCGAAAACCCTCAGGGTATCCAACACCGGCAACGCCAGGATCCCGATCGCCACGACCGGAGATGATGCCACCGCATACTTGGATACACCCGCTATGTCCTGATTGATCTCTATAAATTGGATAGCCAGCACCGAACAGATCAGACCGATAAACAATGATCCGGTATCCCCCATAAATATTTTAGCGGGTGAGATGTTATAATACAGGAATCCTATGCATGCTCCGGTCGTACTAAATGAGATCAGTGAAAGCGCCAGTTCATCCACCAAAAAAAACCAGGAGGTAAAAAATACGGTTATCAGGGCACTCAACATCCCTGTCAGACCATTGATGCCATCGATCAGATTAAAGGCATTGATGATCAACAAAATCGTCACCAGGGTCACCGCTATGCTCACCCAATAATCGATTTCATTGATTCCGAATAACCCGTGAAAACTGGAGATCCTGATATTGGACTGAGTCACCAAAATCATGGCAGCCAGAAATTCACCAGCAAACTTTCTACCCGGACTCATCGGTAGGATATCATCTTTCACACCGATGAGGAAAATGATGGTGAATGAAGCTAGAATATACTGAAGATTACCAAAAAGTTCAAATGGTGTCCACAATACAATGGAAATCACCACACCGGCGAAAATGGCTATTCCACCAAGAGAAGGCGTGATTTCCTCGTGGCTACTCCGCTTACCCGGTTCGTCCATCAGGTGTTTGACCTTTGCCACTTTTATGATGGACGGTATGGCGTAAAATGTCACCAAAAGCGAGGTTATAAAACTGAGTATGATATCGTACACTTCGTCCCTGTTATATTAATTTAGTGCTTTGATCTCAGTACCGAGTACCAAGATGTGTGGGTAAGAGTATGGTGAGGGGGTGTGCAATCTCCAGATCTTCCCAACAACCTCTTGCTCTTGTCCTCCTCCCGTCTGGTGAATTGCGGATTTTTGATAGTCCCCTACCAGTGAAAGATCGTTTGTTTTCGTTATTACACACCCATCCTGATTCAACAGTCAAATCTTGATTTGTCCCTACCAACCCTATTTTATCATTCTTCGTTAAAAACCTATAATTCATCAAACCACTCCTTGTTTTCTTCAATAAATTTTTCCAGATCCTTCTCCAATTCATCAAAAAATGGTTCGCCTTTGTCAGACTTTTTGTTATCCTTGCCAAAAATAGATCTGAAAAAGGATCTGCCAAACCGATTGGTCACATAGCGGGTGACCAGACCGGCGAAATCCCGCTTCTGCTGGAAGGTCATTTCTGTCCTCCAACCCTCGTAACAATCTTCGTAAAGTGTTTTAAACCGGTTATCGTAGGTCTCCCATTGGCTGGATTCCACTTTGTAATCCAGTTTTGCGACCTCGTTGACGAGATCTTCCATATTTTCAATCATATCTGCCGGTGCACTACCGCAAGGATCCATTTGACAACCCTGAAAGCTGAGAAGGACCAAAAACAGGAATGAGAATAGTAATTTCTCCCGTTTCATTCAGTTCTTAATTTACTCAAAAATAGGTAATTTTATCTTAATCCGTTCCTCTACACCCCTGGCTCAATCCTTCGTCTCGACGCATTCTCCGCTGGAAATACCGGACCAGGCTGCAGATTTGGTCCGTGATTGTCTTTTCTGATCAATTTTCAATTTATTCAAATATAAATCCATCCTTAAAATATGGTATTAGAATTCTTTGTTAATTTTGTGACCTGGTATCCAGCTATGGGACAAACAAATAATATAAATGCCATAATACAGGGAAAATTGCCCAGACATGTCGCAATTATCATGGACGGTAATGGGCGATGGGCACGCCAACACGGCCGACCGCGTGTATTCGGGCACAAAAATGGGGTCCAGGCTGTCAGGGAAGTTTCGGAAGCCGCTGCCGAAATCGGGATTGAATTTCTGACCCTTTACGCGTTTTCTACCGAAAACTGGTCCCGCCCCCAACGGGAGGTATCCGCCCTTATGGGACTACTGGTGGAAACCATCCACCGGGAGATGAATACACTCAATAAAAACAATATCAGACTACGCGCGATAGGAGAACTCGAAAAATTACCAGCGCGGACGTACGAAGCATTGCTCGAAGGGATCGAAAAGACCCGGAACAACGACAGGATGGATCTCACCCTGGCATTGAATTACAGCAGCCATTGGGAAATTACCGAATGTGTTCGCCGCCTGGCTGAACAAGTATACCAGAATAAAATTAAACCCTCAGATATCACGGAATCAATGATTTCTGATTACCTTGCGACCCGTTTTATGCCGGATCCCGAATTTTTAATCAGAACCAGTGGTGAAAAACGGTTGAGTAATTTTCTGCTGTGGCAATGTGCGTATACAGAGTTTTATTTCTCCGAAAAAATGTGGCCGGAATTTAAGAAAGAAGATTTTTACCAGGCTATCCAGGAGTTTCAAAACAGAGAACGAAGATTTGGAAAAACAAGTGATCAAATACTTTAATAAAATGTTAATATTGGAACCGCCCAATGGTTGGGGTGTACAGGGTACGTTTTTCCAATTGAAAAGATCCAATAGTTTATGATCATAAAAAGAATGATACCAGGAACGTTTTGGTATAATCCATACACCCGATCTATTATCCTGGCTTTCCTGATAGTCCTGGGTTGGAATACCAGTGCGTTCACTCAGATTGATACCGAGGAGCAGGAAATCCTGGAAGTAGGTGAGGTCAATATCATCGGGGCCTCGCACACCGATCCCAATGCTCTCAAAGTTGTTTCCGGGCTCAAGACCGGAAGTCGTCTGGCTGTTCCGGATGACATCCAGGAAGCCTTCCACAATCTGTGGGATCTCAATCTGTTTACGGACATCAGGATCGTAGAAAGCAAACGGATCGACAATATCGTTTTTATTGATATTTACATCCAGGAAACACCCCGATTGACCCGATTCTATTTCGAAGGTCATAAGAAATCCCGCGAAACCGATCTCACCGAAGCTGTAGAGCCATACCTCGTCAAGGGATCCATCGTCACAGAAAGTGATTTGAGTAAGTCAGAATTCGCTATCAAAAAATATTACCGGGAAAAAGGATTTCTCGATACGGAAGTGACCATCGAAGAGGTACCCGAAGAAAAACTCGAAAATGGTATCCAGGTCAAAATCCAAATCGATCGCAACGACAAGATAAAGATCGAGGATATCGTATTTGAAGGCAATTCGCAGGTCAACGATCGTAAGTTGCGCAAACAAATGGAGGAAACCAACCGGAAAAGAAAACTGTTCTCTTCCTCCAAATTCATCGAAGATAAATACGAAGAAGATAAAGACAAAATAATCGCCTATTACCAGACGCTTGGCTTCCGGGATGCTCGCATTATCAGTGATTCAATCTGGCGAAATCCCGATGGTCGGTTGATGATCAAGATCAGTCTGGAAGAGGGCGACCAGTACTACATCCGGAATATTGCCTGGAAGGGGAACACGCTCTATACAGAGGATCAGTTGAAGCGGGTTCTAGGTATGAAAAAGGGGGATGTGTACAATCTGGATGAACTCGAGAAACGCTTGAGTTTTTCACTCGATGGAAACGATGTTTCCGCACTTTATATGGACGATGGATATTTGTTTTTCAATGCCCAGCCCATCGAAGTCGCCGTAGTGGAAGATTCCGTGGATATCGAGATCAGGATTTATGAAGGACCTCAGGCGACGATCGACCGGGTTACGATCGCTGGTAATGACCGGACCCACGAAGATGTAATCCGGCGGGAACTGGCCACCAAACCGGGCCAGAAATTCAGTCGTTCGGATATCATCCGGTCCCAACGGAAAGTTCTGGCCCTGGGATATTTCAACCAGGAAAAATTCAATATCAACACCCCGGTCAATGAGCAACGAGGAACGGTGGATATCGAATACGAAGTGGAGGAGCAGTCCTCGGATCAATTGGAACTTTCAGCGGGTTATCAGCCCGAAAGCTTTTATAGTAGCGGAGGTTTGATTGGTACCCTGGGAGTCACTTTCAATAATTTTTCTCTAAGAAATATTTTCAACCGGGAATCCTGGCATCCGCTACCGACAGGTGATGGTCAGAAACTAAGCGTGCGGGCCCAGTCCAACGGTAACTTCTATCAATCCTTTAATTTTTCATTCACCGAACCGTGGATGGGTGGTAAAAAACCAAACGCGTTTACCCTGGCTGCTTATACCAATAAGTTCACCAGCGTCCGGAATATTTCCAATTTTGTCCATATGAGCCAGGTGACCCTTGGACTGGGATCTCCTTTGCAATGGCCTGACAACAATTTCGTGATCAATAATACGCTGAACTATCAAAGGATCAACATCGAAAACTACGGAGGATTGTTTTCGCTGCCCAACGGGCAAACCGTCAGCAACGGACTTTTCAATAACGTATATTTACAATCTACTTTTGCAAGGAGCACGATCTATGAACCCATTTTCCCGACTGAGGGATCCTCGTTCAGTATAGCTCTACAACTTACCCCACCGTATAGCCTTATCAATAATAAATCGTACGATGGGATCTCCATACAGGAAAAGTATAAGTGGGTGGAATACCATAAATGGAAAGTCAAAGCTGAGTGGTACAAACAGTTGTTTGGCAAATTTGTCCTGAAAGCCAGCGCGAAATTTGGCTTCCTGGGGTACTACAACGACGACATCGGCGATTCACCTTTCGAGCGTTTCCTGTTTGGTGCCGAGCCCTTGTCCAATCAATTCCAGATCACCGGCCAGGAGCAAATCAACATGAGGGGTTACGAGACCGAAAATTTCCCGGCAGTAGGGACCGGAGGATCCAGTATCTACAATAAATTCTCGCTCGAATTGAGGTATCCGTTCTCACTCAATCCAAGCTCCACGATTTATGTCCTGGGCTTTCTGGACGGGGGTAACGCGTTCAATAGCTTTGATGAATACAATCCATTCAATATCAAACGATCCACAGGATTGGGCCTGCGGGTATTCCTGCCGATGTTTGGTTTGATCGGATTTGATTATGGTATTGGATGGGACAAACCAGCCCTGCAGGCTTCCGGCGCAAAACTCACCGAATTTGGAAAATTCCAGGTGTTGCTCGGATTTGAGCCCGAATAATCAGAGTGGTTTTCGCACCTTTTGTAAATGACGCACCTTTGCGGCTCCGCGCCCTTGCGAGAAATTCCCCTTCAGCGACTCCGCGCCTTTGCGAGAGAATCCCTAATGCCTGACCAGAAAGATTAAAAGAAGCACAAAATTTCTTTCCCTGGCCTCAAAGTACCCGATAGAGGTTGTGAATCGTATATAATTCTGTATATTACCCCTCCAAAAATTTATGAGAATCAACAAGACAAAATCATGAAAAACAACCGTAGAGATTTTATACGTAAGACAGGATTGGCCGGGTTGGGATTAGCCGGAGCAGGACTTATTCAAGCCAGAGAAACCAATGGAGCACCGGGCTACCAACCCAGAAACAGCTCGCAACAATTTAATATGTCAGGATATGCCGCGCCCAAAATGGACAAGGTTCGGGTGGGCATCATCGGACTGGGCATGCGCGGACCAGGCGCGGTCAACCGGTTGAGTAAAATCGAAGGTGTGGAAATAAAAGCTTTGTGTGACATCGTACCGGAAAGAGCCGAAAAACAAAAAGCCAAACTCGCAGGAACGCATCACAACCCTGATTTATATTCAGGTTCGGCCATGGCCTGGAAAAAGCTTTGCGAAAGGGATGATATCGACCTGGTGTATGTAGTGACCCCATGGGACTGGCATACACCAATGTGCGTGTACGCTATGGAGCACGGAAAACACGCCGTATCCGAGGTTCCTATTGCCACTACTCTGGACGAATGCTGGCAGTTGGTGGAGACCTCCGAGCGAACGAAGAAGCACTGCGTCATGATGGAAAATTGTTGTTATGACTTTTTTGAACTTCTGACACTCAATATGGCGCGGCAGGGATACTTTGGTGAAATGGTCCACGGAGAAGGGGCTTATATCCACGATTTGGTCGATCTCAATTTCAAAAAAGATGGCTATACGGATATGTGGCGTCTGGAGGAAAATGCTACCCGCGATGGGAACCTCTACACCACCCATGGTCTGGGCCCCATCTGTTGGGCTTTGGATATAAACCGGGGTGATAAAATGGAATACCTGAATTCTATGTCCAGTGCTGATTTTACGATGCATGATCATGCTGTGGCATTGGCAGAGGAAGATCCTTTCTTCAACAAATGGGCCAGTCAGAAATACCGTGGGAATATGAATACCACCTGCATCAAGACAAACAAAGGTCGGACCATCATGCTTCAGCACGATATATCGTCCCCACGTCCCTATTCAAGAATTCACCTGGTGGCAGGTACCAAAGGAATAGCCCGCAAATGGCCGACTCCAGGTAAAATAGCCATCGGGCATGAATGGAAAACCGAAGCCGAATTCAAAGAGATCGAGGAAAAATTCACACCCGAATTGATCCGTAAAGTTGGCGATATGGCTAAAAAAATCGGTGGACACGGTGGGATGGACTTTATCATGGATTGGAGATTAATCGACAACCTACGCAATGGATTGCCTCTCGACAATGACGTATACGACGGAGCATTGTGGAGCGCGGTTTCTCCACTGAGCGAAGCATCGGTAGCCAATCGTTCCAATTCCATTGAAGTACCAGATTTTACCAGAGGTGCCTGGAAAAACAACGAACCCGTAGATATTTCACTTCGGGGAGCAGGGAATACAAAGATAGTTGCGAATTAGTTTAGATGGGTTTAGAAGGTTTTTAGGAGGGTTTGTGAAAGCAAAAGCCCTGATCAATAACCGTTCCCAATTAATTGCTTTTTTTGTATACCATAATCTTTTAATTTAGGGATTGAATCAAAATAAGATCCATTATGAAAAAATTCATGATTATTCCACTAATAATGTTGTCATCGGTAATATATGCGCAAGAGCTGGATGGAGCATGGAAACTGACCCATCGGAATGGCGAAGCATTGAATTCGGAGGACTCCATCAAGATCTATCAGGAGGGTTATTTTGCTTATGGTGCCAAAGAGCTGGGTTCAAATAAGTTTTTGAGCGCGGGAGGAGGGGAGTATTCCTTGAATGATAATGAGTATGTCGAGG